>BFAR01000154.1 GCA_008974855.1 archaeon MnTg01 | reverse complement strand
CATAGTTAGTTGTTCTTTGAATGGCAAGATCATAAGAATTTGAAACATCAGCTAATACTCCATCACAGTCAAAGATAATTCCATCAATGTCTTTGATTTCATCAAATATAGAATCTTGGGCATATATTCCCTCCTCAATTTGTTTTAATGTCATTGTAAAAGATCTCGTATTGCTAGCAAGAATTTTGAATTCATTTCTTTAGTACCTACAGTAACTCTTAAGCAGCCTTCGTGTTTTCCAATCTTACCTAGTTTTCTAACGGATATTCCTTGTTCTATAAGAGCAGTGTGAATTCGTCTATCAGCACCTTTAGCATCAAATAATACAAAATTTGCTTTTGAATCAAAGACTTCAAATGTTTCGGTTTTCCTTAGATTTTCAATTATTCTCTTTCTTTCCTTCTTGATTAGAGTGGCAGATTCATACATTAATTTGGATTTTTGTAATGCAAGGATTCCCGATTCAATTGCAATTGTGTTTAAGGGATATGGATATTGAATAACTCGCGAAAAAACATCGATTAGTGTTTTATTTGCAATAAAATAACCAAGTCGAAGTCCTGCAAGTCCAAATTCTTTAGAAAAAGTTTTCACAACAATTAGATTTTTTTGAGTTTTTACAAGATTTAGAATAGAAAAATCGGCAAATTCTACATATGCTTCATCAATTATTACAGGTCCAGCAAAATTTTTGATTAGTTTTTCCAATTCTTTTTTAGAAAACTGAAAACCTGTAGGATTATTTGGTGAATCAAGATACAATAAATCAGCATTTTTAGATTTTTGTAGAAACTTTTCTAAATCAAGGGTCATATCCTTTGAAAAAGGAATTTTTACAGTTGGAATAGAATATAATTTACAGCGTTCTTCAAAAAATCCAAAGGTTGGTTCTGAAGTAAGTACACGTGTTTTCTTATTACAAAAATTTGAAAGTAATAGATCAAGAATTTGATCTGAACCGTTTCCTACACCAATCATGGCAGGTGAGACTTTGAGGAATTTTGATAATGCAATAACTAATTTTTCTAGACTACCCAATGGGTATTCTCTCACATCAGAATTTTTCTTTGCTGCATCTATGAGGTCTTTTTGAAATTGTTTAGATATTACAAAATTCTCATTTGAATCGAGTTTTAGTGTCTCGGATTGTTTTTCTGGTTTTTGATATCCTTGTAATTTAGATAATTCAATTATTTTTTTTTCAAACCAATTCATTTTAAACGACTCTTTACTGCTTCATAGTGATTTGGGAGACCTTCTGAAGTACAAATTGCATTCATATATTTTGAAATTTTTCGAAGTGCAGGTTTAGATGCTTCAACTTCAGTACCTAATTTCATAAAGTCCATAACTGACAATGATCCTCTTACTTTTCCAAATCCATTTGTAGGAAGAATGTGATTTGAACCTAACATATAATCACTTGCAGATGAAGGTGTATTTTCTCCTAGTAGAACTAAGCCTGCGGTTGTAAGTTTAGCTGCTAAAGCTTTTGGTTTTTTAGTAATTATTTCAATGTGTTCAGGAGCTAGTTTATTTGCTAAAGTAATTATATCATTTTCTGATTTGCATACTCCTACAAATCCATTATTTTCCAAACTTTTTTGAACAATTTCTTTTCGTTTAATGGTTTTGATTTTTTGTTTAATTGATTGTGTAATACCTTTTGCAATATTTTTTGAAGTAGTTAATACAAAACAGAATGTGTCTTTACTGTGTTCAGCTTGAGAAATTAGATCAGCTGCTACGAAATCAGCGTTTGCAGTAGAATCCACTATAATTCCAAGTTCGGTGGGTCCTGCTATCATATCTATAGATGTATCATCACTTATGATTGATTTTGCAATACTAACAAATGAACTTCCAGGACCTACAATTTTATCAACTTGTGGAATTGATTTTGTGCCATAAGAAAGAGCAGCTATTGCTTGAGCTCCTCCAATTTTATAAATTTCATCAACGCCACAAAGATCAGCAGCAACTAGTGTAAGAGGATCAATTACTCCATTCTTATTAGTTGGTGAAACAACAACAATTCTTTTTACACCAGCAACTTTTGCGGGAATTACAGACATTACTAACGAACTAGGATATCTAGCTAAACCACCAGGTACATAACATCCAACACTTGAGATTGGAAAGAAAAATTTCTTAATTTTTACTCCATCAGTAGTTACTTCAAAATTTCCTAATCGTTTTTTAATTGCTAATTCAGTTTTGACTAGTCTTTTTTTTGCAATTTTTAATGCATTAACTTGATCTTTGGTCACTTTGGAGTAAGATGCTAGAATTTCCCTTTTTGATATCTTCATTGACCCATTTTTGAGCCCTCCAAATTTTTTTTCGTACTTTTTAACTGCATTATCACCATTTTTTCTAACATCGGTAACAATTGATTCGATTTTTTTCTTGTTTGATTTAGAGGGTTTAGGGATAATTGTATCTGCGAATTTATCTATGTCGCGAACCGTTATGATTTTCATCATTTTTCCTCATCACGTTTTATCTCCTCAAGTTCTAATATTTGTCTGGTTTCGTGAACTACTAATCCCTGAGCAATCTTTCTTAGTTTTGGAACAAGTTTGTGAAAGTCAGATTTTAGAATTATAGTATTTACTCCATACCATCCTTTCTCACTAAGTGGACTCACAGTTGGTCTTTTAAGAGATGTAACCTCCTTTAACAATTTTTTGAGATTTTTTTCGTCCACATTTAGATAAATGTGTAGATATTTTCTACCATGTACAGCTCCTCTCATCAACGTGACGATATCAAATATTTTTTCACGTTTAGATTTATCCTTTAGTGAATTCTTGTTTGCAACTAAATATGCATTAGATTCTAAAACCTTATCTATAATCTTTAATTGATTTTGTTTTAGAGTAGTTCCAGTTTCTGTTACATCCATGATTGCATCAACATCATCTGGTGGCTTGGCCTCTGTTGCACCAAATGATAAGTGAATTTGGACATTCTTGTTTGTTCCCAGTTTTACCCAAGGAGTTATAATTTGAGGATCTTTGGAACCATAAAATTTCTTGTAAGACTTTAATTGTTTAATGAATTTTGATGCTGTTGTAAGATATTCAGAAGATATTCTAAAGGTTTTTTTCTTTTTTGCATAAGCTGCAATCATTGCATCTAAATTTTTGAATTTATATTTATCAGGAATTGCTATTACAAGTTTAATTTTTCCATATTCTAAATCTAAAATTGGTTCAACGTTAGCTTTTGTTTCTGCTATCCAATCTTGCCCAGTGATCCCAACATCATACAGTCCTTCTGAAACTAAATTAGGAATCTCTTGTGGTCGAAGCATCTTTACAGAAATTTGTGGATCATCTAGGTAAACTCTATACGTACGACTCTTACGATTTACCTTAGTCCAAGATTTTTCAAGGATCTTAAAGGTAGCTTCTTCTAGACTTCCTTTGGGAATGGCAAATTTTACTT
>BFAR01000153.1 GCA_008974855.1 archaeon MnTg01 | reverse complement strand
CCCATTTTTTTTATTGGATCATTTTTAGATATAAATTTTGATAGATTTTTAATTGTAGAAATTAACATGACTACAACTAATGATTATTGTTATTGAGGGTGGAGATCAGGCAGGGAAAAAAACTCAAACAGCCCTTTTAGCTAAAGCACTAAAAGCAAGAAAACTCAAAACAAAAATTTTTAGCTTTCCTGATTATTCTACTCCTATTGGCAAAAAAATTCAAAGTTATCTTACTGGGAAACATAAATTTCCACCACAGGTTATTCACTGTCTTTTAGCTGCAAATAGATGGGAAAAACTTGATGAAATTAAAAAAGCCATATCAATGAATTCAATTTTAATTATGAATCGGTACTACCAATCAAATTTGATATATGGTTTGGTAAATGGATTACCACCTGAATGGTTAGAACATCTAGATAGAGGACTTCCAAAAGCTGATCTTGTAATTGTATTAGATGTAAATCAAAAAGAATCATTTTCTCGTAAAAAGTCAAAGAGAGATAAATTTGAAAAAAACAAAAATTTTTCACAAAAAATTTCTCTAACCTATCGCAAAATTGCAAAGAAAAAAAAATGGAAAGTCATTGATGCTTCATCATCAAAAGAAGACGTACACAAATCAATAATGAAAATTTTTTCAAATAAATTACGATCATGAAACAAAATTATCTTGATATCATTGATCCTATCCATGATTTTGTAAGAACATATGGAGTAGAAATTAAGATCATTGATAATCCAATTTTTCAAAGGTTACGAAGAATTAGACAACTTTCAGGTGCGCATTTAACGTATCCAGGTGCACAACATACAAGATTTGAGCATTCTCTTGGTGTAATGCATATTGCAAGTCAAGCTGGTCAAGCCTTACAAGAAAAAGGAATAATTAATTCTGGTGATATTGAAAATCTTCGAATTGCGGCACTTTTACATGATATAGGACATGGTCCGTTTTCTCATCTTTTTGAAGAAGTGGCACAACGAAAAAAGAAAAGTTCACACGAACAATTAGGCAGAGACTTGATATTAAAAACAGAAATTGGTGACTTGATTTCTAAATCAGGTTTTAACAAAAAATCCATTACAAAGCTTGCATTTGGAGATTCAAAACTTCAATTTATGAATGAAATAATTTCAGGTACACTAAGTGCAGATATCATGGATTATTTACTTCGGGATGGTTACTTTACTGGTGCAGAACATGCAAAAATTGATCATAAGAGAATAACACAATCTCTTGATGTATATCAGAAAAAATTAGCTTTAGAAAAATCAGCACTATACTCCTTTGAGTCTATGATGCATTCAAGATATCAAATGTTCAAGGCTGTGTACTTTCACAAAACAGTAAGATCCGCTGAAGTAATGCTCTTAGAATCAATCAGATTAGCATACGATGAATTAGGCCTTTCTTCATTGAGCCTAGATGATTTCATACTCCTTTCTGATGAATACATATTATCAAAGTTAGTCACTTTACCAACACATACGTCAGAATTGAGACGTGCCAAGAAAATTGCACAGGATTATCAAAATCGTGAATTGTTCAAATGCGTGTATGAAAGGATACTAACTACAAAAGATCAAATTTCTAAAATCAAGACATCTCAATTAAAAAAAGAGCTATCAAAAAGATCCAAAGTCGATGAAAATGAAATTTTTGTTGATAGTTCCATTACCCCTTCTATTCCATTATCTCCTTCAAAAAAAGAATCAAAATCTCTTATCTTAGTTACAAAAGATGGCAACAAAGTCTTGGCAAAGGAAATCCCAATATCTCAAATTCCCTTGGTTTCAACAATGTCAGGTTTCATGAATATTCTTAGAGTGTATACACCTAGAAAAAATAGAAAAAAAGTTGAAATTGCTGCAAAATTAATCCTCGGTGGTAAGAAATCTTGAGAAAAAGAATTGTAATCAAATTATCTGGTAAAGTTTTTGAAATGAATAATACAAAATTGTTAAAAGACTATGCTACATTTTTAGTTAAGATTTCGAAAATTTGTCAACCTGTAATTGTTGCAGGAGGAGGAAATATTGCTAGACATTACATCTCTCATGCTAGATCCTCTGGGGCTGATGAATCTACATTAGATGAACTAGGAATAGAAGTTTCTCGTCTTAATGCCAAACTTCTCATCTACGCTCTTAAAAATAGGGCATACCCACACCCACCCACTAATCTTCAAGAAGTAAAACATGCTGTAGATAGTGGTCAAATTGTTATCGCGGGTGGCCTGCATCCAGGTCAGAGTACTAATGGAACGGCTGCATTAATTGCTGAGAAAGTTTCAGCATCTGAATTTCTAAATGCTACTGATGTAGATGGAATTTATGACTCTGATCCAAATAAAAACAAAAGAGCCAAAAAATTCAAGAGAATAGAATTGAAGAAGCTTCGCAATATGCTTATTCGTGAAGATTCTGTAGCAGGAAGTTATGATCTAATGGATATTGTGGCCTTGAAGGTAATAGAGCGCTCTAAAATTAAAACACGCATCCTAAAAGCGGATATTAAAAACTTGGAAAAGGCCATTAAAGGAATCTCAGTAGGAACAGAAATTATTATTCCAAAATAATTTTTTAGCTTTCATTTTGAACAGTTGAATAACTTTCAGTCCAAATCTCAACTTGGGTTCTATCATATTCAGAAATCCCAGAATCTCTGGCTTTTTTAAAAATCTCCATTGCTTCATTTTTTTCAAGGGCTTTTGATTGGGCCTTTGTGTAACC
>BFAR01000152.1 GCA_008974855.1 archaeon MnTg01 | reverse complement strand
CACTCAGAGATTCCATTACTGGTGCTTATCTTCTAACTAAAGATGACACTACTCTAACTCGACAAGAATTCTCAAATCTTGCGATGTTAGGTGGATATGAAGATGCTCTTCCAGATCCCGCAGAAAAAGGCAAGGATGGTCCTCTATACACTGGAAAACAACTATTCTCATTATTTCTTCCTAAAGACTTTAACTATGTAATGACATCAAAATGGTCAAAAGGTACCAATGGAACTCCAAAAGATGTTGTGATAAAAAATGGCCAACTAATTAGTGGAGTAATTGACAAGTCTTCAATTGGTGCTGAGGAACCAGAAAGTGTTTTGCATAGAATTGCAAAAGACTATGGAAATGTCCAAGCAAAGAACTTCTTAAACTCTGTTTTAATTATGGTAAAGCAGTATATCACACATTATGGATTTAGTTATGGTTATTCCGATCTTGAATTACCAGAAAAAGTTAAACAAAAAATTCTAGATGACATTGAAAGTTCATATCAAAAGGTTTATGATCTTACATCCCAAGCTAAGAAAGGCACTCTAAAACTTAGCAGAGGACTTTCTGCAAGTGATGCACTTGAAGCATACATTGTAAACGAATTGTCTATGGCCAGAGATACAGCCGGAAGCATGGCTGATCAGTCCTTTGATGAAACTAATGCTGGAAGAATTATGGCAACAACAGGTGCTAGAGGCTCTTCACTAAACATTGGTCAGATGGCAGGAGCTTTAGGTCAACAATCAAGACGAGGACAACGAATGCTCAAAGGGTACCACAATAGAGCTTTACCACATTTTAAAGAACATGAGAGCAATCCAGATTCTAGTGGTTTTATAAAAACAAATTACAGAGAAGGTTTGTCATCAATAGAATTTTTCTTCCATGCTATGGGTGGACGAGAAGGTCTTGTAGATACTGCTGTTAGAACCCAACAGAGTGGATACATGCAGCGTAGATTAATCAATGCATTAGAGCATATCAAATTAGAATATGATGGAACCGTAAGAGATCCACATGGACACATTGTTCAGTTTGTTTTTGGTGAGGATGAAATTGATGTTGCAAAAAGTGATCACGGTGAAGCATTTAACATTAACAGATTAATAGAATCTGAAACAATTATAGATTCTGGTAAAAAGGCATCCAAAGACGAAATTAATGACTTTATTAAAAAATACACAAAAACTTACAATCCTCGAATAAAAAAATTAGTTTCTGATGCACTCATAGATGCAAAATTAAGTAAAGATGGAATTGAAAAAGTTTGCAAGAAAGGACTTGAACTTTACAATAAAGCCAAAGTTGAGCCAGGACAGGCTGTAGGGATAGTTACCGCTCAATCAATTGGAGAACCAGGAACCCAAATGACTCTTAGAACGTTTCACTTTGCTGGAATTAGAGAAAGAAACGTAACCTTGGGACTCCCAAGATTAATTGAACTAGTAGATGCTAGGAAAAAACCAGTAACTCCAACTATGGATATCTATCTTAAAAAAGAATCAAAAACATCTAGAGAAAAAGCAATTGAGGCAGCAAGAAATATTTTACAAACCAAAGTTAGCTCATTACTCTCTGATAGTGAAACTGATTATTCTACTGAAATTAAGCTTCATTTGAGTGGCAATAAATTGAAGGAGAGAGGATGTACGGTAGAAGATGTAGAAGCAGCTCTTGAATCAAACAAAAAATTTAAAGGAGAAACTAGCGGGCTTACAATTACTCTCAAACTAGTTGATGAGGCTGATGCACCAACTGCAATTTTGATTAGAAATAAAGTTCTAAACACAACAGTAAAGGGAGTTCCAGATATTAGCCGAGTAACAATTGTTCAAAAAGATGATGAATGGGTTATTCAAACAACTGGTTCTAACTTGTCTAAGGTCTTGGAAGTTGAGGGAATTGATAAGAAAAATGTTAGAACAAATAATGTATTTGAAATTGGAGAAACATTAGGAATTGAGGCTGCAAGAAATGCCTTGATTAATGAATTAAGCTCTACTCTAGAGGATCAGGGATTAGAAGTTGATGTTAGATATCTAATGCTAGTAGCTGATACAATGTGTGCCAAAGGATACATGCAACAAATTGGTAGACATGGAATAGCTGGTACAAAAGACAGTGTTCTTGCACGTGCAGCATTTGAGATAACTGTTCCAACAATTGCAAAAGCTGCACTTCAAGGTGAGATTGAAGCACTAAAGGGAATTACTGAAAATGTAATTGTTGGTAGTACCATTCCTATTGGCAGTGGAACAGTAGACCTTTACATGCATATCTCCAAAAAGAGTTGACCTGTTAAATCAAGTAAACACAAAAAATTAGTTTATGGAAAAATTTGATCTTTTTCCAATTAAGTATCAATTCTGCACAATTATTAAATATTAATTTCAAATCTGAAACAGTGTGTTGGGGTCTAAAACAGAAATTTCATTATTGCTAATTCTGATCATTCCTACTATACTCGTACCATCATTTGCTGAAAATGATTCTTTAATCGTAGAAACTGACAAAGCTGAATATGAAATAGGTGACTCGATGGTAATATCTGGTATAGTTGGAGAAATAAAGATGCCTGTAGTGGCATTAAAAATATTTGATCCTAATGGCGGAATTCTTTCAGCTAACCAAGTAGACATTGAAGATGATAACACATTCTCAAAAATAATGGAGCTTGATTCTCCATTATATGACACGCAAGGAACCTATTCTATCACTCTAAACTATGGCAAACTTAAGACTGAAACAACTTTTGAAATGGTAAATGAGGATACTGATGATACTATTTTAGAGAATGATTTTGATTTTTTTGTTCTTGAAATACTAGCCATGTTTACTGACCAAGAAATATATCAAGATGGTGACACTGTAACTATCATAGGATTAGTTTCTGATAAAGATCAAGATTCAGTTTTAATTGGAATTTATGATCCATTTGGAACTCCAACTGGATTTTATTTTGGTGAGGTTGGTTCTGATTTAGAATTTTCAGTTTCATTTCTAATAAAAGCAGGAGTAAATTTTAAGACCGAAGGTATTTACTCAATTTCAGCATTTTATGGTGATTCAGAAGAATATACTAGCTTTGAGTATGTTGAACAAATCCAAACTATAGAACCAGAAATAATTTATGATGAAAAACCAGTTAAATCGCAAGAAAAAATAGTTGAAGGAAAAAAAGTTCAAGAAACTTCACCACCTAAAAATTTAGAAAAAGCTGAAGATAAGTTACCTACTAAACCAAAGCCTCAAAATAATTTATCTGTTGAAGACATTGAGCTTGGAATTATGCTCAACCAAATTAATCTAAGATGTGACACCAGTGAATTTGTTGACACTATTGCATATTATGATAGTATGGGTCCTGCACTAATTCGTCTTTGTAAGTATGCTGAAGCAATCTATTATTATGACCAATCACTAATTGCTGATCCAAATAATGTTGAAATTTTAACTAACAAAGGTTCTGCTCTTGCCAAGATGCAATTTTATGATGAAGCAATAATTCATTATGATTCTGCACTAGCTTTAGAGCCAAACAACTTTCGAGCCTTAAATAACAAAGCAAATGCATTAGCTAACCAACAAAACTATGATGAAGCAATATTAACATACCACAAAGCACTAGCAACTGCACCAGAAAATCCGATAATTTTGAATAATTTTGAAACGGCTAAAACCAAATCAATCATTTTTACAAATGATGAAAGTGTACCATTTGAAGAGCCCCAAATATTCGAACAAGAAAAAAATTTAGTTAGGTCAAGCAATCAAGAAACAATAAGCATTTTTACTCAAATTGAAAATATTTTCTCATCAATTTTTAGTTTTCTTTCTTAATTCAAATTTATTTTCTGCATAATGAAAATTTTGCGTTACTAAGTATTAGCTCGTAACAAAAAGCTTCAATAAACCTATAAAGGTCCCAAAAATAAACAGATTCAAAGTGAGATAATGAGAAAAATATTGGAGAAAGCATTAAAAGATTCAATAAAAGAAAAAAAGACTATTCTAGGAAGTAAAGAAGTACTCGGCTCACTAAAAAATTCGAAATTAGTCATTCTTTCACAGTCCGCGCCCACAAAATTTGCTGATAAAATTATTGAGGGTGCTAAAAAAGAAAAAGTTTCAACACTACAATTTGAAGGCTCTTCAGTTGCCTTAGGAAGGTTATGTGGATTGCAATTTAGAGTCTCTACCCTGTCACTCACCTCTGTGAGTGATGCTAACATAAAATCAATTATGAAAGAATCAGAAACTGAAGAATGATGACATTAAATTTCACTGCAAACTTTTCTCATGAAAGTTTAAATGAGAGCGAGATGGCTCGTCATAAATAGGAATTTACATTGCCACAGTCAATTAAATTATCAACTGATCAAATGCGATTAATGTCGCTTTTTCAAAATGTAACAGGAGCTACAGCAAGAGATTGCGTTGAAGACGAAAAACAAAATAGAGTAATTTTTGTTGTCAATGAAGGAAAAATGGGTCTTGCGATTGGCAAGGGTGGCTCTCATATTAAAAACCTCCAAAATATTGTTAAAAGAAATGTAGAAATAGTTGAATATTCTGATGATCCTATAAAATTTTTGAAAAACATTCTAAACCCTAAATTAGTTAATGAAGTTAAAATGAATAAAAGAGATGATGGAACCTTGCAAGCAATTGTTACAGTCGATTCTAAAAAGAAAGGAATTGTAGTTGGCAGAGAAGGTCGCAATGCAGAAAAAGCAAGACTCTTGGCAAAAAGATATTTTGAGATATCTTCTGTTCTGATTAACAGTCCAGTACCTACACTGGAGTGGTAATGTAATGGCAAAGTCTCCTCTTGGATTATTTGCAGGACGAGTTCTAAAAGCAAAAAAG
>BFAR01000151.1 GCA_008974855.1 archaeon MnTg01 | reverse complement strand
AACAACTGAAAACCAACAAGCTGGGGAAGATCAGAAAACAACTGAAAACCAACAAGCTGGGGAAGATCAGAAAACAACTGAAAACCAACAAGCTGGGGAAGATCAGAAAACAACTGAAAACCAACAAACAGAGAGAGAACAAAAATCTGAAACTGACTCTGAACAAGGTACAACAAAAGATGCTAGTTCTAATTAGTTAATTTATACTTAATAAAATAATTAAGATTAGTATGAGTGCTAAACGCGACTATTATGAGGTTTTAGGAGTATCAAAAACATCATCTGTAAACGAAATAAAATCTCAGTATAGAAAACTTGCTCTAAAATTTCATCCAGACAGAAATAAATCTGAAGAAGCTGCAGAACATTTTAAAGAAATTTCAGAAGCCTATGCTGTATTATCTGATACCGAAAAAAGAAATCTCTATGATCAGTATGGGCATTCTGGTGTAGATGGAAAATATAGTACTGAAGATATTTTCAAAGGAGCTAGTGGAAATTTTGATGACGTATTTAGTGATCTTTTTGGAAGAGGTGGTGGCCAAGGATTTCAATCAATTTTTGAAACACTTCTAGGCAGAGGATCTGGTTTTGGAGGATTTAGAAAGCAAAAAGGTGCAGATTTGCTTTATGAAACTTCTATTACGTTGAAGGATGTTCTTCATGGAAAACATGTGGAAATTAATCTGAACAAAGATGTAGAATGTTCATCTTGTACTGGCTCTGGATCTGCAGCTGGTTCATCACCTATAACTTGTAAAACATGTAATGGACAAGGACAGACGAGACAAACAAGAAACATGGGGTTTGCATCTTTTGTGACAGTAGGAATATGTCACACTTGTCGCGGGCAAGGAAAAATAATAGAAAAACCTTGCAAAAACTGTAAAGGCAGAGGTATTACAAAGGGTATAAGACATCTACCGTTTGATATCCCACCTGGAATTGATTCTGGAGATTATACTATTCCAGGTGAAGGTGAATCGGTACATGATGGAATAAATGGAGATTTAATAGTACGCATACAAGTTCTATCACATTCTGAATTTAAGAGAGATGGAGCAGATATTTTTTATGATAAACAAATTAGTATGATTGATGCATCTCTTGGAAAAAACATTGAAGTTCCTAATTTAGACGGAGTAGAAAAAATTAATGTAGAACAAGGTAGCCAACCAAATACCATTATTAAATTAAAAGGAAAAGGTCTTCCACGACTAAATTCTAGAGGGCGAGGAGATCAATATGTTAGATTAGTGGTAAATATTCCTAAAAAACTTGATAAAGAACAAAAAAATCTCTTAAAGGAATTTGAAAAAACTTTTGATAACTAAATGAATAATGTTTACAAATTTTAAATAATTATTTTTTAATTCTTCTTATATCCAAATGGTGACCTTGGCGGATATGTAAAACATGATTATCTTTTATCAATTCTGCAATTTTTGCTTCAGAATAATATTTTACATTATAAGAACCTAAAACCTTCTTACAGTTTTTACAATAAATCTCTCTAAACTCCAATTACTATCACAATCTTTTGTAGGGTATGTTTGTTTTTGTATTTGCATAATAAAGAATCTTATTTCAGAAACCTAAATTCTACGATGCGGGAGTCGCCCAGCCTGGTCAACGGCGTAAGGTTCAGATCCTTATCTCCTAGGAGTTCGTGGGTTCAAATCCCACTTCCCGCATTAAATTCTTCAATAATACTAAGGAACAACTTTAAACTGTAGTAAATTCTAGATGTAATATGGGTAAAGTAGTTAGAATAGGTGGAAGAGGCACCTCACGAAGAATAATTGAAAAACCAGAAGACAAATGGACCGGAGAGAAATACAAAGAACACCAGAAAAAAATTAAAGATGCAGCAAAAGATGTCTACATTACAATGGGACGTGGAACTAAGAAGATTAAACTTGGTGATATAGCCGAAACCTCAGGCAGACCAACTGGTAAAGGCAGATGGGTTTCCATGGGACGTGGAACCAGTAGAAGAAAAATAGAATAGACATTACTAATTCCGGATATCTCATTGAATGTCACTCTATGGCATAATTTTATTTTTGTCAAGTATATCTATAATCTTTTTTTGTAATAATTGGTTTATTTTTTCTCCAGATGCTTTACCTCTAAGTGACTTCATTGCGATGCCCATTAAGGTACCAATAGAGTGAGATCCCTGATTTTTTATCAATTCTAGATTTTTTTGAATTATCTCATCTACAATCTTTGTTAATTCTTCATCATCTAAGGTACCTATGGATGATTTCTGTATTGTCTCATCAACGGATTTAGTTTTACCTGACATTATCTGTTCAAAAATCATTTCAACTGATTCTTTGGATATTTTGTCTAAGTTAAGAAATTCAAATGTTTTGATGATTTCATCATGTTTTAGTAAATTAGGATCTAATCCCTGTCGTTCAAGATTTGTAATTGTAGAGCAAAGTACCGATGCAACAAAATTAGGAGAACTCTTTTTATTTGTACTAATTTTTTCAAATAATTCTAAATACTCTGAATCAAAAATTTGTTCAGCTAGCTGAGGATTAAGTTCATACTTTTTTTGAAGGTCACATAATGATTCATCCCATGATTTTGGAATATTTTTTTCTGCAAAATTTATTTCGTCTTTTGTAACAATAATTGGGGGAATATCTGTTTCAGGATACATTCTTGATGCACCTGGTCTAGGTCGTAGATAAACTGTCTCTCCAGTTTGTGTAGCCATTCTAGTTTCAGCAGGAACCCCAAGTTTTGCATCATCAATTCTATTAATAATAGAGTCTATTGCAAAATCAATCTTAGAATTATTTCCAGCAATTATTAAGAAACCATCATTATCATTAATTTGTATCAAATTTTTTATTTTTTCAATATCTGAATTCTCTATTCCATAATTTGGTAATTCATCAGAATGAAATATTCCTCCAATTCCGAAAAATCTAACTAACTGACCTAATTCTTTACCTAATCTAATGTTTTCATAAGGAGAAAAACTAAACATTCCGGAAAAATTTTTTATTTTTATTACTTTAATTACTGCTTTTTCTTTAAGCAATTTTTGTATTATCTTTGATTTACATTCTTTCATTATTTCAGTAACATCAAAAACATTCTCTCGTTTAGAAATTTTCTCTAGATTTAATTTTGCTAACTTTTGTGAAATTAAAATTAAACCATGTTGTCTTTTTGCTTCATATTCTACAACTTTTTCAAGCTGATC
Source organism: archaeon MnTg01 (assembly GCA_008974855.1). Classification (GTDB taxonomy): domain Archaea; phylum Thermoproteota; class Nitrososphaeria; order Nitrososphaerales; family Nitrosopumilaceae; genus CSP1-1. Next base: position 2,848 of record BFAR01000151.1, on the reverse strand, counting down.
TAATTGTTGTACTCCTTTTACTTCTACAATTCCACTGTTACTTATCGAAACATTCACATCTTGCCTAATTGAACCTAGTCCTCTAGCAACTTTCTTTGTAGTTCGTAATAGTCTACCTAACGTAAGTGCAATTTTTCTCATTTCTGAGGGTCTCGCATTTACAGGTTCCAAGGCAATCTCTACAAGGGGAATTCCTAGCCGTTCAAGACTAAAATCACGTTCAGTTTCTCTATCATCTAATAATTTTGCAGCGTCTTCTTCAAGACATATTGATTGAATTCCAATTTTTTTCCCTTCTACATCTAGATATCCGCCTTGAGAAATTAACATCGTTCTTTGAAAACCTGAGGTATTTGAACCGTCAATTACCATTTTTCTCATCGGGTAAATTTCACTAAAAATATTTGATTTTAGAGAACTAGCAATAAGTATGGCAATGTTTTTTGTATCATGATCAAGTTCATGAGGAGGTTCTTCATCTTGTTCGACTAAACAACAACTATCTGGATTTGTGTAGTATATCATTCTCTTAGATTTTGCACTTTCAAATAATGCTGCTGGATCATATGTTCCCAATTCACTTTTTGTGGCCCTTAATTTTCGAGAAAATTTGGAAGTAAATTCACTTGTCTCTGTAGATGAACAATTACAAAATAATTTTTTATTGGTTGAAAGCTGTTGATGAATTTCTAATCCTACCTTTAATCCGATTTTATCTATATCTAATTCAGACACAAGTTATCTACTATTAATTGGCTTAAAAGATTAATCGGAAAATTCAGAGGCAATATTTTGTAACATTAAATTTTTCATTTCTTCAACATTCGTAGAATTTCCTAGAGCCCACATTGCCTTTACTAAAGCAGTTTCAGGAATCATATCTGATAATGGTATTATACCAAGTTCAAGAAGGTCTCTGCCGCTCTCATACACATTCATCCCAACACGTCCATCAATACATTGCGAGGTCATTCCCATAAATAATCCATTTTCATTTGCCTTTTTAACATACTCATACATTGTTTTTCCAATATGGCCTAAACCAGTCCCTTCAAAAATTATCGCTTTATATCCTGATTTTATAAAAAAATCAATAATTTTTGGGTCATAACCTGGATGATACTTTACAAGAGCTACATGCTTATCAAAATTTAATTTTGGATTGTATTCTCTTTGCTTAAAAAAATCAGTTTTCAAATTTTGTTCAATTTTTTTATCAAAAATAAGAAAAGCTGGATCATTACCTATTGTTTGAAATGCACTTCTCTTACTAGTATGATTTTTTCTAACCCGTGTTCCTAAATGTGCAACAGCTAAATCATCACTTTCATTATGATGCATTACAACAAAAACGCCCTGAGTATTAGATTCTACAACAAATCGAACTGCGGAAATCAAGTTTAATGCTGCATCTGATGAAGGTCGATCTGAGGATCTTTGTGAACCAACTAAAACTATAGGCACGGGATATCCTGCCAATGCAAAGGAAAGAAATGCAGCACTGTATTGCATAGTATCTGTTCCATGTGCTACAACAATTCCTTTGTAATCTGATTTTGCATAAGAATCAAGTTTTTCTGCAATTTTCTTCCAGTGTTCAGGTTCAAGATTTTCAGAATATTCAGAAAAAAGGACACTAGCATCAATATTTGCAATCTCTGCTAATTCAGGTACAGCAGCACTAAGATCTTCAGCACTTAAGGCTGGTGTTACAGCACCAGTTCTATAATCAATTTTACTTGCAATGGTCCCGCCTGTTGATAAAAGTAAAATTTTTGGTAAAGTCGAATCAGATTTAACCTCCGATGTAGATTTTTTTTCTATTTTTTCAGATGAGATTAATTCAATTTTTTTAATTTTCTTAATCTCTATTCCTATGTTATAACCACTTTTTAGCTTAATAGCAATGTGATTATCATCAGTGTTTTCATAACGAGGCATAATTATGCCTGTATATGTTAAATCTTCTGTAATCTTAACTGAATCTCCCACCTTTACTTTAGATTCTTTTAGAAATGTAAGAGATGCTCCTGTATAGCCTCTATATTCTGACATTTAGGTGGATTAGATTGGCTATTTTATTAAAACTACCTGTAGTAAGATGCGACAACTTTCTGTCCAAGCTTTAGATCTTTTTGATCCCTTACTTTCTTCACAGCCTCTATAAAGTGCTTCATTTTTATTTTAGCTTTCTCTGCAGCCTTTTCAGCCTCTTTAGCGTCGGGATGATCATCTAGAAATTCATGTATAACTAATGAAACTGCTGTATTTGAAATAGCAGCAACATCAGCTCCACTCATTCCATCTGTTTGGTCTGCAATTTTTTCTATATTAACAAAATCTGGGCTCTGAGAATCAGTGTCAGCAGGAATTTCTTTTACATTAATCTCCAGTATTTTCTTTCTACTTTCTTTATCAGGCATCGGAATTTGAATAATTTTATCAAATCGTCCCGGTCGGAGTAATGCAGTATCAATCATATCTGCTCTGTTTGTAGCTGCAAGAACTACTACACCATGCATATTTTCCATTCCATCAAGTTCTGTTAAAAGTTGACTAACAACTCTTTCTGTAACTGCAGTTTCTCCACCTACACCTCGAATGGGAGCAATGGAGTCAATTTCATCAAAGAATATTACACAAGGTGATGCTTGTCTTGCTCTTCGAAATATTTCTCTAATTCCTCTTTCAGATTCCCCAACCCATTTTGAAAGTAGCTCTGGTCCTCGAACAGAAACAAAGTTAGCTTCGCTTTCAGTAGCTACAGCTTTAGCTAGTAATGTTTTTCCAGTTCCACTAGGACCATGTAATAAAATTCCACGAGGCATTTTATGTCCTAACTTCTCAT
>BFAR01000150.1 GCA_008974855.1 archaeon MnTg01 | reverse complement strand
TTATCGCATTAGCAATATCTTGAGGTTTTAATGAATCAATTTTCTTTGAATTTTCAACAAAGCTTTTCAATGATTCATCTGTAATTGTATTTGTAAGTTCAGTTGCTACAACTCCCGGTTCAATACACGTAACTCGAATGTTTGATCTTGTACTAAATTCCTCCCTTAATCCTTCGCTAAAGGCAGTAACAGCATGTTTAGTTGCACAATATACGCTTCCAGAAGGGAAAACGACTCTTCCAGCTACTGATGAGATATTAATAATATGGCCAGATTTTTTTTCATGCATGTGAAGGATTACTGCAGCAGTACAGTACAAAACACCTTTTATGTTGACATCAATCATTTGATCCCATTCATCTACCTTGAGATTTTTAACAAAACTAAGAGGCATTAATCCTGCATTATTGACCAAAATATCAACTCCTCCCCATTTGTCCATAACAGCTTTTACAAATGAATCACAATCAGTTTTTTTAGTGACATCTAGTTTTTGAGAAAAAGCCTCACCACCATTTTTTGTAATTTCATTTTCAAGTTCTGATAGTTTATCAGTTCTACGAGCTCCAATTGCTACTTTAGCCCCTGCTTTAGAGAGGGCTAATGCAGTTGCACGTCCTATTCCGCTGCTAGCTCCTGTGACTATAGCTACTTTATCTTTAATCATACCAGAAATCTACTCATAGAAACTTCTATTCAACATCGTAAAAATGTTTTCAAGAAACTTTCATTTTGTAAAAATATTTGGAAGATGATTTATTAGAACAATATTCATAGTAATATTGTGGAAGAAGCGGATTGTGCCTATTGTGGTGATTTCCAAGATATGCCTTTTCAATGTAATTATTGTAAAGATCCATTTTGTGCAGAGCATAGACTACCTGAAGAACACAGATGTGTTAAATTAACTCAGATTCGAGCAAAAAAATTTGGGCAAATAGGTGTAATTAGAGATGGTGAAAAAAACAAAGGTAGTTTTTTTAAGAGATTATTTAAAAAATAAGAAAGAACACTAGTAAATTGATTTATCAGGATTAATTTTTGCCCGTCGAGCTTGATAAAATAATGCAACCGCTAAAGCAACCAATACAAATGCTGTTAACCAATGAGCTGTGATTAATGTAACATAAGCAATTGCGAATGCAATTGATAAAAATCCTTGAATGGTTAATTTTAACCAAGTTGAAATTTTAATCGCCCTACTAATCATTTCGATTATGAAGAGGCCTGCAACCGGATATATGGTCAGTAATAAGAAATCGATTACATCTACATCAAGATGTGACATTTTTTCTCACCCTAATTTCCAAAATCAATTTAATTTGTATCTAATCTTCCCAGCGAATTTTTGCTGCAATATTTTTTGAAATTAACGCCTGCGCATTTTCATAAGGTATAGTTGCAACATCTTCTGCTTTAAATGGACCATATTTGGCTAAATCTGCTCCAACCATTTGTTCAGTTTCTTTCAAAAATCGAACAACAGTAGATTTAGTTTTGTGTTTAGTTGCTAAAGAATCCAAAAATTTAGATTTTCCGTTTAGTGTACTAGATAGAATAATATCCATTCTTTCACGTTTTTCTTCATCTGCATCAAGAATGAATTTTTCTTCATTAAGTAAATTAGAATAAGTTATCTTATTTGGTTTTGTGGCTTTTTCAAGTCTGATTTTCAATAGAAGTGTGGTAAGATCTGTTATCATGTTAACAAGAGCATCTTTCACTTTGGCTTCTACTCCATCGTATCCTTCACTCTTTAATTTTCCAACAAAATCTGAAATTGAAATGTAAAGTTGTTGATCAATTTCTTGTACTGTATCATTGTTAGTTTCGCGTAACAAAATAGAATACAATGATTTAGCATTAATTTCTTTTAATTCAGACATACTTCTCCACCCAACAATCCTTAAATGACGGATCTTTTTGTGTTAGCTTGAAGGTATAAAATTGCCATATAAAGTAATTGGTGGAAAGGCAACTCAAATACGATATTCGGCAGACGAAGTTTTTGCAAAGATTAAACACGATCAAATAAAATTTATTGATTTACAATTTACTAGCCTTACAGGAAGATTTCATCATACAACAATTTCTGCTGACACTTTTACTCCCGATCAGATGCAAGATGGATTACCAAAGCTTGATGGATCATCAATTGTTGGATTTACCAGTATTGATGATTCTGATCTAATCCTAAAACCTGATCCAAATACTTATGCTACTATACCTTGGATTACTGAGCATAAGACTGCTCGGTTGTTATGCGATATCTATTGGGGTTTTGGGAGAGGAAGATTAGAAAGAGATCCACGTGGTATTGCACAAAAAGCTGAAGAATATGTGAAGACACAAGGATATGATTTTAGTTCATGGGGTCCAGAAGTAGAGTTTTTTGTGTTTGATAAAATACATTGGGATGTCTTAACACCTTACAAAGGTCAATCTTATTCTATTGAATCAAAAGAAGCGCCTTGGAGTCAGGAAGGAACTGGATATCCTATGGGTCTTCAAGAAGGATATTATCCAAGCACACCGTCTGACACACTTTCAGAATTTAGAAGCGAATGTGTTGATGTATTGATTGAACATTTTGGAATTTTATGTGATAACCATCACCACGAAGTTGCAACTGCAGGACAGTGTGAGATTGATATTAGATATGATTATTTAACAAACTCTGCAGACGCAACTCAATCATACAAGTACGTTGTTCGAAATATTGCAAAAAAACATGGGCAGGTAGCCACCATGATGCCAAAACCAATTTCAATGGATTCTGGATCTGGAATGCATACTAATGTTAGTCTTTGGAAAAATAACACCAACTTATTTTTTGATAAAGATGATAAAGAAGAACTAAGCCAGTTAGGTAGATACTTTTGTGGTGGAATACTTAATCATGCTAGAGCTTTAGTTGCAATTACAAATCCTACAACAAATTCGTACCACAGACTTGTTCCAGGATATGAAGCCCCTGCGTATATTGCATGGAGTGGCAGCAATAGATCAGCTATTGTAAGAGTTCCTCAGCATTTCAAAGGAGAAAAGTATTCTTATCTAAAAAGATTAGAGTTTAGGGCTCCTGATCCATCATCAAATCCATATCTTACTTTCT
>BFAR01000149.1 GCA_008974855.1 archaeon MnTg01 | reverse complement strand
GATATTTTTGAAGTAGACGCAGGAAGTTATGGTACATTTGATATAGATTATACGGTTAGGGGTGCAACAGTAAAAGAGATGATAGTTGATTCAGAGATTTTTGCTTTAATTGTAATTTTAGAAACAGGTGATGATGGAGCTATAACATTGAAACTTCCGCGTGAATCAATTGATGCAAAGAAAATCGATACTCAAGATGATACTTTTATCATCCTAATTGATGGCATTGAAGTTCCATATAGAGAAGTATCAACTAATGCAGATTCTAGAACAATTACCATTGAATTTGAAGAGGGGGATTCAGATATTGAAATAATTGGAACGTTTGTGGTTCCTGAGTTTGGAAATATAGTAATGATTATTCTATTTATTGGAATTTTTTCAACAATAGTACTGTCAACAAAATATAGAATTCCAATTAAAATCTAAATCAAATTTCTAAAAGCCATATTTGTCTTTGAGAGGAGAAAAGGCTCTGAGTTCCTTTACCACTATTTTTAATATATTTACAGTTTTTTCTATCTCTAAATTAGTATTCAATAGTCCCACTGTTAACCTTAATGAACCAGTTATTTGATCATGAGAAAATCCCATGGCCTTGAGAACATGAGACTCTTTTTGGACATGAACCGAGCATGCAGAACCGGTAGAGGCAGCAATTCCATTTTCGTCTAGTTTGATAATAAGATCCTCCCCATTTACTCCAAGGAATGTAAAGTGAGCATTATTTGGGATTCTTTGTTCTTGATTCCCATTAAGTATGACATGGGGAATTTCTTTCATTACTTTAGTGATTAACATACTTTGAAGATTTTGCAAATGGGAAATATTTTTTTGCATGTTTTCTTTAGCAAGTTCACATGCTTTTCCAAATCCCACAATGCTTGCAACATTTTCTGTGCCAGATCTCATCCCATGTTCTTGTCCTCCACCATAAATGTAAGGTTGAATTTCAATCCCATTTCTGATGTAAAATGCACCTACTCCTTTTGGTCCATTAATTTTATGAGAAGACATGGTTAACAGATCAATGCCTAGTTTTTTCACATCCAAGTCTATTTTGCCAATTGCCTGTACTGCATCAGAGTGAAAAACTATATTTTTTTGATGACAAATTTCAGATATTTCTTGAATAGGCTGAATTGTACCTACTTCATTATTTGCAAACATTATACTTACAAGACAAGTTTCTGCTGAAATTGAATTTTCAATATCTTTTGGATTAACTAAACCTGTATTATTTACAGGAATGTAAGTAATATCAAATCCATCTTTTTCAAGTATTTTACATGGTTCTAATATAGCATCATGTTCAATAGAAGAGATAATCATATGATTTCCTTTTTTTGCATGAGCCATTCCAAAGAGAGCCGTATTGTTCGATTCAGTACCACCTGAAGTGATTAGGATTTCTTTTGGTTCAGCATTTATCAAATAAGCTATTTGCTTTCTTGCATTTTGAATTGCTCTAAGTGCAGATCTACCGTATTTATGAATCGAAGATGGGTTGCCGAATTGATCTTGTAAAAAAGGAATCATTTCTTCTAGTACTTCGGCGTTTACAGGAGTTGAAGCAGCGTTATCTAGATAAATCAATCAGCTATTACGTTAATCTTCCCAGATTTGTATCCTTCTTGATCTATTAATACAGATTTAAAACCAATTTGTTCTAATTTTAAAGTGATTTCATTTAATTTCGTTTTATCAGCAAGTTGTTCCAATTGATTTTTTTCAATTTCAATTTTTGCAACACCATCAAAATCTCTTACACGTACTTGATTTACATGAAGTATTTGTTTTACAAAAGATTCTCCAACTTCAATTCTAGTCAGTCTTTCGGCACTAACCCTTTGTCCCCAGGGTATACGGGATGCTAGACAAGAATTTGAAGGTCTATCGTAGACTGATAATCCAATTTTTTTTGATTCCTCTCGAATTTGGCGTTTTGTGAATCCAATTTCTACAAGAGGACTTCGAATTCCATTAGAGTGTAGAGCATCAATTCCTGGTCGGTAATCACCCAAATCATCTAATTGAGTTCCATCAACAATAGTTTCGATACATAATTTTTTTGCTAGATGATTAAGATTTGTAGCTAGCTCGTCTCTACAATAAAAACAACGCATATTGTCATTACGTACAAAATTTTCATTTTCTAATTCATTGTAATTAATAATTATTTGTTTGATACCAATTTCTGAAGAAATTCTTTGAGCTGAATTAAGCTCATCATTAGATAGGGTTTTGTAATCAGCTGTTACTGCAATTGCAGACGCACCTAATTTTTGAAAAGCAGTATATGCAACCAATGCACTATCTACTCCCCCTGAAAGTGCAATCAAAACTTTCTTTTTACCATCAAACCAGTTTATCAATTCATCAATTTTGTTCATTTTAATCCTAGTTTTTGTTTTACTGCAATTCGAACCAATTCCTCAGTTTTTTTGAATGATTGAGAAATTGAGTTTGAAATTATTTTTATATCATCAGATTCAACTTTGAAATTTTTAATGACTGCCCCATCATAGGAAATCTTACATTGGATATCAAATGTAGAACCATGAATTCCTATAGATATTTTTTCAATGGAGCGAGGTACAGTAAATCTTTCTGAAGAACGAACCCTTACTCCTAGAGTCCCAGTTTCAGAAACCAACAATTCAATTATTTGATTCATTGATTTTGAATCACATATTACCGAAACCAGATTGGTAGGTCTTCCTTTCTTCGTTATTGCAGAACTAATTGTTACATCTTTGGCCCCAGCGTCCATAATTTTTTCTATCATATTTCCTAAGATTTCGCCAGAGACGTCATCAACATTTGTTTCTAAAACTTTTACAGTATCATGTTGGAATTCCTTTGATTTTTCTCCATGAACAATTTTTAATACATTAGAAAATCCATTAAAGTTTTTATTCCCAGCCCCATAGCCTATAGATTTTATTTTCATTTTTGGATAATAATCCAAACATGTTTTTGTGAGACTAGTAAGCAAGCTTGCACCTGTAGGAGTAGTTAGTTCGTCTTTTACTTGACCTCCAGAAATTGCTATGTTTGAATCCCTGAAAATTTCTAAGATTGCACTTGCTGGATTAGAAGTAGTTCCATGTGAAAATGTTAAATTTCCCCCACCTACCGCCACAGGGGTTGTAACAATTTCATCATCAAATAATTTTAAATCATCAAGAGCAACTGCAGTTCCTACTATATCAATAACAGTATCAATACTGGAGACTTCATGAAAATGAATCGAGGAAAGAGGACTTCCATGAATTTTTGATTCTGCTTTCATTAAAACGGTTATACTTGAAATTGCAAAAGATTTTGCTTTATCTGATAGTTTTATTTTTTCTAAAGATCTCTCAATACATTTTTGGATTTCAATTCCTTGGCGCTCATGAGTTTTTTCATGAATATCTAAATTTAACTCAGTAGCTTGAATTCCATTTTTTTTTATTTTACCAAAGTTAATATTTTTTATAGTTGAACCAGAAAGTTCATCCTCAGCTATTTTGATTGCTTTGATAATTTTTGATTTATCTGCTCCCAAATCAACTAATGCTGAAAGTAACATATCTCCAGAAATGCCTGCAATCTGAGAATCTATTACTAATACCATAAAGTTCAATAGTTTAAAATGAATATAAATTCTCTTTAACGAATTTGAAAAATTCACTAGATTTAATTATTGAATATTAAAACCGCATCCCATGATTACGATTATTGGTTCAGGCAAAGTAGGAGGAGCTGCTGCCCTTTTTTCTGCATTAAAGAAATTAGATGATCAAATTCTCTTACTGGATATAGTCAAAGGTTTGCCTCAAGGTGAAGCAATGGATTTGAATCATATGTTATCTGAAAAAGGAATTGATGTCGAGGTCAGAGGTTCAAATGATTATTCAGATATGAAAGATTCTAAGATAGTTGTTGTTGTTGCTGGTTCTGGAAGAAAACCAGGAATGACTAGAATGGATCTTTTGAAAATTAATACAAGTGTAATGAAAGATGTTGTTGAGAACATAAAAAAATATGCAAGTGATTCTATAATAATTCCAGTTACAAATCCTCTTGACCCAATGGTATATGTTGCAAACAAAGTCTCAGGTTTTCAAAGAAATAGAATATTTGGTATGGGAGGGATGTTAGATCTTTCAAGATTTATTCAGTTTATTCACGAAGCCACTGGACACTCCCGTAGTTCCATTCGTGCTTTAGTAATAGGGGAACATGGAGAAAATATGTTACCTCTAACAAGATTTTCCTCAGTTTCTGGAATACCACTACATTCACTTCTTTCAAAAGACAAACTTGATGCATTAATTCAAGATACAAGGCAAGTTGCAGCTAAAGTAATTGAACAAAAAGGTGCTACAATTCATGCTCCAGCAAATGCAATTTCCACAATCATTGAATCTGTAGTAAGAGACCAAAAGAAAGTGATACCTGTAGCAACAGCACTAGACGGTGAATATGGATTTTCAAACATCATAATGGGGGTACCTGCAGTAATAGGGAAAAATGGTGTAGAAAAAATAATTGAGCTTGAATTAAATGATGAAGAAAAAGCTGATCTTCAGAAATCAGCGGATAGTGTAAAAAATGCTATTTCTTCTGTAAATCTCTGATTAGATTTTTAACTAAATAATTTCTAAATGACTAATATGGAATTAGATGAAATACTATCTTCACTAAAATCTGGAAAAATTACAGTTCCTTCTGCTCGTAAGTTATTATCATTGTACTCTCTAGAAAAAATTGAAAATTTTGCTAAAATAGATACTGGACGAAAAAATAGAAGAGGTATACCTGAGGTAATATTTGCAGAAAATAAGGAATTTAATGAAATAAAAAAAATAACTCAAGCGGTATTAAAAAAATCAAATTCAATTCTGATATCAAGACTAAAAAAAAATGATTATAAAAAAATTTTAGATTTTTCAAAGAAAAAAAAATTTCAAACAGAAATTGGAAAAAAATCTACCTCAGTTCTAATTTATAAAAAACCATTGAAAAAAAACCTTGGAAAAGTTGGGATTTTAGCTGCAGGAACTTCTGATATAGGAGTTGCTGAAGAGGCCAGACTCATGTGCGTTGCGATGAATTGTCAATGTTTGACTAGTTACGACGTTGGGGTAGCTGGAATACATAGAGTAA
>BFAR01000148.1 GCA_008974855.1 archaeon MnTg01 | reverse complement strand
ATTAGCTTTTCTTTGTAAACTTGGTTTCCAATGACTAGATTCTCAGTTGCTAGTTTTTTTTGCCCTTCAGTTTTTATCCAAAAAAAACTCTTACCTTCTTCCAAATTTCTTTCGCTTCTTGCCTTTTGGTTTTTTAAAATTTGATCTAAATGTATCTCTACGTGGTTCTGGTTTGACTTCTCTAATAGGCGGTTCTACGTATTTTTTTCCAATCTCATCAACTCTGACATTGAGTTTTTCTAACAACATACTATTGAGTCCCCCTCCATGATAATCTACTCTAGATGCAATGGCAGCTTTTCCTGCCACAGCTCTTGCAATCTTTCCTCGCTGCCAACGTGGAGCTGCATGAACTGATGCATGTTGAAAAAGTAACCCATGTTTTGGAGGTTGGGAACCAGTCTTTAAGGATCTAAATAATGCTTTTTCTGCTCCTAAAACTTGAATTGTACTTGCAGGCATTTTTGCAAGCCTAGTTAAACTCCCTGCTCTAGCAAGAATTCTTGCACCAACCGCAGTACCAAGTATGGCAGAAAGATTTGGTGCTATATTTTTCATTTCTGTTTCTACATGTTCTTCTAAGTGTTTTCTTAACTCAAATAGCTCGAGAATTTGTTTTGCCAACGTCTGTACAATAGATAGGTTTGCATCTGAGATTTTCCCCCCTCTACTTTTCTCAGTTACAAGAGTTAACATCTCAACTTTAGATTCTGGAAATCCTGCATCTTCAAAGATTTTTTTAGATAATTTATCACGTGTGCCTTTGAGAACGATCTGGGAATAACCATTAATGCTGTCAATAATATTGTCTAGTTCAGGAAAATGTAGCCCATACCATTCTCTAAGTAGCGAACTTAGTGTATTGATAATTTTGTCTGTTTCATCTAATGCATTAATGGCCTGAGTTATGTGTAGATCAGGACTCTCTGATACTTCTGAAACCTTTGAAGAAGAAAGCGATATTGCAAATTCTCTTAGTTTTGACATTGCATCATTTTCATCTTTAGCAAATCCTACAGTTTCTAAGATTTTGGGTTTTGATGACTGAATTTTTGTACTATCTTCCTCACTCATCAATTGAACATTGATTGATTTTTTCTTTAGTATTGAAAGTAATGCTTTATCATTTACCTCAATTCCCTTTTCCACATCTGATAGAAATTTTGCTAAATCACTTAGTCTTGATTCGCCCTTTTTTACAAAAACATAATCTTCAACAGGTTCAGAAAAAGGAAATGCTTTCAAAAATTTTTCATCTTCAAAAACGCCTATACCTAATTCCGTCAGGATAACAGAATACATGATTAGATGATCTTCTAAGAGCCATTAAAAAACGTACCAACTACTATTGCTCTAAATTAACTGTTATATGAGAACAGTTTGCTAGAAACCAAAGTGAATTCAAGTCTCTGTACTTTTATTGGCTCAATAAAGTTGGAAAGACCAACAATCTTAGCCTCTGGGATTTTAGGTATCTCTCTTGATGTTTTTAATCGGATTTATCATGCAGGAGCAGGAGCTGTAGTAACAAAATCACTTAGCAAAGAACCATGGGAGGGGTATGCAAATCCCACAATCTTTAGTGTAAAAGGAGATGGTTGGTTAAACGCAGTTGGTCTTTCAAATCCTGGTGCTCCTAATTTTGCAAAAATGATTGAATCTAACAAAGATGTACCAATTATTGTATCTCTTGTGGGTTCAATTGAAGATGACTTTGAATTTATGATTAAACAATTTGAAAACACCAAAGTTTTAGCATATGAGTTAAATTTATCATGTCCACATGTAGCCAAAGTCGGATTGGAAGTTGGAGACGATCCTGAACTTGTTAAAAAAATTGTCAAAACTGTAAAATCTTCTACAGACGTTCCTGTAATTGCAAAAGTTGGCCTTGGTACGACAAACTATCTTGATACAGTGGACGCCGCATGTAAAGCTGGAATTGATGCAATAACTGCAATTAACACATTGCGTGCAATGGCAATAGACGTTGAGACAAAGCGACCAATTCTTAGTAATAAGATTGGTGGACTATCTGGTACTCCAATCAAACCAATTGCAGTACGGTGTGTTTATGAAATCTCTTCACAACATAAAATTCCAATAATTGGTTGTGGAGGAATTTCTAGTTGGGATGATGCTATTGAATTTATTTTAGCAGGAGCGTCTGCAATTCAAATTGGAAGTGCAGTTGGAGATAACTGGATTCAAGTTTTTGATGAGATAAACAAAGGAATATTACAATATATGGAAAAAAATGGATTCTCAAAGATAGAAGAAATGGTTGGACTTGCAAAGAAATTCTAATCATCCAACAATTTGTAAAATTGAAAAAGTTGTTGATGAAACTCCAACAGTTAGAACACTAACTTTTTCTGATGATGTCTTATCTAATGTTCTTCCTGGCCAATTTGCAATGGTTTGGATTCCAGGAGTTAATGAACTTCCAATGAGTGTAATGGTATCTGAGGAAAAAGGAAAAGCTGCTTTTACAATTAGAAAATATGGGGAAGCGTCTACTGCATTATACAATGTTAAAGTCGGTGAACCAATTGGCATTAGAGGACCATATGGTAATTCATTTAGGATTAAAGAAGGAAAACTTTTACTCGTGGGAGGTGGAACCGGTCTAGTTCCATTAATGAGATTATTGACTGGCATAAAACCATCAGATGATGTTACTTTGATAATGGGTGCCAAAACTCAATCTGAGGTTTTCTTTGAAGACTATGCAAATAAACTACTTGACCATAATACTCATCAAGTAATTGTTGCAACTGAAGACGGATCTTATGGACAAAGCGGTTTAGTAACTGATGTTATGGATAATCTTTGTCAGAACACAAAATTTGATGCAGTATATACATGTGGACCAGAATTGATGATGTCAAAGGTTGTCAAGATAGCAACTTTAAAAGAAATGTTTGTTCAGGCAAGCCTTGAAAGAATGATGAAGTGTGGAGTAGGAATTTGTGGTAGTTGTTGTGTAAATGATGACTTGGTATGTAAGGATGGAACCATTTTTGATGGAAAACATTTGCTCTCAAAAAGTGAATTTGGGCATACTCATAGAAATAAAGCAGGAATTCTTGAAGCCTACTAGAAACAGACTACGAAGGTTTAAAATCAATCGATAAATTAATCCGATGAAGGGTAAAAGATTGGGACATCCTAAGATTGTTTTAACTGCAGATCGTACATTAATGTCTCCTTATCGTGGAGTTTCTCTAGCAACTTTTTTTGGCTGTGCACCAGCACTTGATCCTAATAGAAAAAAAAGTGACTTTTGGTATAAAATTTTAGGACGACAAGTTACTCCAAAGATTTTATTTGATTTTATTTGTAATCCAATTTCTCATACAAATGGAGTTGCAAACTTTGCTCCTTATGGATTAAGAAAAGTAGAAGCCGGACTATTACGTGATGGTTTTAAACGAGAGGATGTTGTTGTCGCTCATCCTGATCATATTGAAAAATTCATTGGACCTGAAACTCAAGTGATTGGAACATATGAGATGGATCCCCTTGGTATGGGTCCAGTTACTATGACATTCACTTATGGACGAAAACAAACATCGTATGATGAATTCTACTGTAGAGACCTCCACATGAAAATTAATGCTGCCAAGAAGAAAAATGGCAGTAATGCAAAGGTAATTGCTGGCGCTTCAGGAACATGGCAATACAACTATGATCCAGAAAAAATTCAAGAGTATGGTTTGTATGCAATTTTAGAAGGAGAATTAGGTGGCATTGCTCCTGAAATTGACGGTCATGCTGGACGATTTTTCAATTATCTAATCGATGGACAGTTTGATAATATGGATCCTTTTAGAAAACGAGGTGACTTTAAAGTAAACATCAAAGAATTCAAACGCGGAGATAAAACACTTCATGGAAGATTTGTTAATTTCTGGGACAGACCTGATATGGATGACATTCCAAATATTGTAGAACCAAGCATGCATGGAATGATTGAGGTAATGCGTGGATGTGGTCGTGGATGTAAGTTTTGTGATGTTACATTAAGATCACTTCGATACTATCCGCCTGAAAAAGTCAAAAAAGAAATTGAGGTTAACATAAAAAAAGGTGGAGCAAAGTCCGCTTGGGTACATAGTGATGATATTTTTGTTTATGGAATGGATCCACGAACCACAAAACAAATGGAACCAAACAGAGAAGCTATAGAAGAATTGTTTACTGCAATAATGTCTACTGGAATTGAACGTGCAAATCCTACACATGGTACGTTAGCTGGAGCCATTGCAGATGAAAAGTTAATCCCTAGCATCTCAAAAATTATCAAGACTGGACCAAATAATTATGCGGGTATTCAATGTGGATTTGAAACTGGTAGTATAAGATTAATAGAAAAATATGCTGATAGAAAATTGGCCCCATATCAGCCTGAAGAATGGCATTGGCTAGTAAAAGAATCTGTAAAAACTCTAAATGAAAACTATTGGGTACCTGCTTTTACCCTGATTATGGGACTAGACAATGATGAAACTCCTGAGGACTCGTGGGAAACCATACGACTAATTAGTGAATTAGAACGTGAACAACCAGATTCAATGTTTACCGTTACTCCATTAACTTTTGTTCCAATTGGTTTGTTAGAAAAATCTGAATTTTTCGATATTGGAAACGAAATGAATGCTGCACAACTTGGTGTCATGTACAAGACTTGGCAACACAATTTCAAGTATGGAATTAAGAAATTTATGACAAAGACTGCTAAAAATGGCTCACTCAAAAGTGGAGTCTTTAATCTGATTGCCAGAACCCTAGGTAGTGTGCCACTTGGTGCAATGGAAAGATATGCAATAAGACAAGGCGGCGAACATGAGCGAGTTATTGAAAAAATCAAGGTCAAATATTGGTAAAAACCATCCAAAAGCATAAATTCAATTTATGAAGTGATAGACTATGGCAACTCACGGCTCGCTTACAAAGGCAGGAAAGGTTAGAGGACAAACTCCTAAGGTTGAAGGACGAAAACGTGTTGGTACAAACTCTAGTCTTAGAAATAAAAGTAACTTTAGAAAAAGACTTATTTTGAATAGATTCCCAGGCCAAAACAAACCTGGCCAAAGACGCAGAAGACGATAATTCAAAGTTTTTTTGATTGATTAATTATTAACATAAAGTCAGCGATCTTCACATAGAACAATATATGATGTCATGGTATTACCCCTAAGACATGACAGAGGATTTACGATTAGACAGTCTTGAAGGTGTAGGCCCTGTAACTACCAAGAAACTGGGAGATGCAGGAATTCATAATATAATGGATCTAATAGTCAGGGGCCCAGTAGAGATTGCAGACATAACTGGCATGGATAGAGAAACTGCTGAAAAAATAGTAAACAAATCCCGTCTACAACTAGTAGATCAGGGACTAATTGCACATGACTTTGTTAGTGCAACTGATATTTACAAGAGAAGACTAGAGATTGGAAAAATTTCAACTGGTACTGAATGTCTTGATAATTTATTAGATGGGGGACTTGAAACACAGGCGCTCACCGAGGTTTATGGTGAATTTGGTTGTGGAAAAACACAATGGTGTCACACAATGTGTGTTCACGTTCAAAAACCAATAGAGGAAGGAGGACTAGATGGGAGAGCATTGTATATAGATACTGAAAATACATTTAGACCTGAAAGAATTGTTTCAATAGCAAAAGCCAATGGAATGGATCCTGAAAAGGTTCTAAACAACATAATTGTAGCACGAGCATACAATAGCTCACACCAAATTCTAATTCTTGAAGAATCCGGCGCTGTAATTAAAGAAAATAATATTAAACTGCTTATAGTAGACTCTGCAGTAGGACTATTCCGTGCAGAATATTTAGGACGAGGAACACTGGCAGGACGACAACAAAAACTAAATCACTTTGTTCATCTTCTAGTAAGAATTGCTGAAACATACAACTGTGCAGCACTTGCAACAAACCAAGTTATGGCATCCCCAGATGTTTTCTTTGGAGACCCCACACGTCCAGTAGGTGGAAATGTTGTAGCACATACAAGTACATACCGAATTTACTTTAAAAAATCTGGCAAAAAGAGAATTGCAAGAATGGTAGACAGTCCACATCATCCAGAGCAGGAGGTAATTTTTGCACTATCTGAGGCAGGAGTAGTTGATCCAGAAGATGGAACAACGAAAAAGACGACTGTTAAAAAGCCTACAGCACAAGTAGGTCATGATTCTTCCATAACAAAACCTAAGATCAAAAAAGTAGAACCTGAAACTATGGATTCTGAAAAGAAAACTGCTACCAAAACAGCAGATGCTGAAAAAACAGAAACAGACGCCACCAAAAGCGAGTAAATATTAAATTAAGGGCTACGGCTGCTAGTCACGTATGACTACTAAGAAGACTTCTGGTCGTTCTCATGGATTTAGACACAAGTCTAGAAAAGTTATGACAAAGTCTGCTCCAAGAGGAGTATCATTTTTGTTAAGAGAATATCAAATAGGCCAGCAAGCACTAGTCATTATAGACCCAAGACAACACAAGGGATTGCCACACAGGAGATACCATGGCAAGGTCGGTCGTGTCATAAATGTGGGTCGACGTTCCGTAACTTTGCACATAAAACTAGGAAATAAGACGAAAACCTTAATCACTAGATTAGACCATATCAAACCGTTTGGTGTAAAGTAGATGGAAGAGGTAAAAAGAAAACAGGCAGTTTCAATTTCTGAGGTTAAAGAAATTTTAGAAAAAGAAGATCCTGAAAGGATGGATCAGATACAGCACTGGACTTATGATTATGTTACAAAGTTTTCAAAAATAGATGCCACAGCGGCAAAAAAACTAAAACAAGCTCTAGTCAAAGAGTGTAACATTACAGAAGAAGAAGCAGTAGAGATTGTTAACATTAGACCATCTACATTGGCTGAGCTTCGATCCTTTACATTTGGCTGGAAAAAACTAATCCTGGCTGATACGCTAGAAAAAATGCTGAAACTAATCAAGGAGCACGCATAATTTTTTTAGGTGATGTAATTGGATAGGGGATATACCCAACCAAGAAGATACGAAGAGTACGCTTACGTATTAGATTTTGTTGAACGTGGAAAATCATCAACTGTACGTGGTCGTCAGGGAATCATAGTTACAGCACTTGGAGAGGAACGATTAACAATTCTTGAAATTCTTGGAGCAGAAAACTCTGAATTTGAGGTTGGAGAGAAAATTTTCATTGGAAAGGAGGGACGAACCAAAGTACAATCTGTCTTAGGTAAGATGACCTATGAGCGAATTTCACAGACTGCACAAACTGAGCTTCCTGAAGTAGTAGACCAAATAGTTAAACAAAATGAAAACAGATTTGTAGAGTATCTTAACAATGCGCAACCACTAACTCCAAGAATACACGCACTAGAACTAATTCCGGGAATTGGTAAAACGTACATGAAAATAATGCTAGAAGAGCGCGAGAAAAAAAAGTTTGAAAGCTTTGATGATATACAAAATAGGGTCGGGTTAAAGGAGCCAATAAAACAAATCACAAAAAGAATTATGGAAGAAATTACTGGCCAGGCTCGAATGAATCTCTTTGTTAAGCGATGAGAAAGAGACAAAGACTAGGACAGCACTTTTTAATCTCACAAACCGTTGCAAAAAAAATAGCAGAGGCTGCTAGAATAACAAAAAAAGATGTTGTGCTGGAGATTGGAACAGGACGGGGAATACTTGTTCCGCTGTTATGTGAGAAAGCAAAAAAGGTAATTTCTATAGAGGCTGATTCTGTACTGTATCAGGACGCAAAAAAAAGATTTTCAGGTATAGCAAACCTTGCTCTCAGAAATGGAGATGGCTTTAAGACAGATGAAAAATTCTCAATTTTTGTATCTAATCTTCCATATTCTAAAAGCAGAAAAGCAATGGAGTGGCTAATTCAAAAAAAATTTTCTGGTGCAATAGTGATGGTTCAAAAGGAGTTTTATGAAAAACTAGTTGCAAAGGGAAAAAATCGTAAAGCAATTTCTGTTCTAGTAAACTATTCTTCTGAGATTGAAAAAATTATTAATGTTAAGAAAACAAACTTTAATCCACCACCAAAGGTTGATTCAGTAGTATTACAATTGAAAAGAAAAAAAACCATTTCCAAAGAGTTGGTTCAAACAACAAACAAACTCTTTTCATATAAAAGAAAAAATCTTAAAAACATTTTCAAACAGTTTGGCAAAAAAATAGAATCTGATAAAAGACTAGAAGAGCTTAGCTCAGAGGAGATAATCAACATTGCAAAACAAGTTCTCAGGTGACCCATATGCTCCTGCTGAGGATACATATTTTCTAGAAGATAATTTAGTAAATGAGAAAGGAAAAAATGCACTAGACATTGGTACTGGTTCAGGATATCTTACCAGAACTTTATCTCGAAATTTTTTGCAAGTGATTGCAACAGATATTGATTTTGGATCATTAGTTAATCAAAATAAAAAAATTAAAAATTGTATTTGTTGTGATGCAGCAGATGCTCTTAACTGTAAATTTGATCTCATAGTTTGTAACATGCCTTATCTTCAATCAGATGAAATATCTGATAGAAGAGTTGATGGTGGCAAAGAAGGAGTAGAAGTCCCTCTAAAAATAATCAAATCAGCTGTTAAATGCATAAATGATTCTGGAAAGATGTTGTTTGTTACATCATCCCTTGCCAACTATGAAAAATTAATAGAAGAATCTAAGAAATTTGGTCTTGATTTGAAAATAATATCTAGGAAAAAATTATTTTTTGAAGAACTAATTATAGTTGAAGCCAAATTAAAATAATCTATTTTAGTTGTCTAGATATTATTAATTTAATTAAATTTTTAGTTTCCCGTTCAGAAAGTCTTGGTTTTTTTATTCTCTTTAACGGTGCCTCATTATTCAATAGTAGAACACCATAAAAATACAATAAAACAACTATGAATGATCTAATCCAGTTTTAGAACATGGAATATTTATATGGATTTTATATTCTATTTTCCTAATTTTTCCTTGGAAAGTTTCGCTATGGCATCAGCCATCTCACTTGTCTTAGCATTGCCACCAATATCGTACGTGACATATTTTCCTTCATTGATTACATCTTTAGTTGCAGCAAAAATTGCATCACGAATTTCTGGCTCTCCAAGATATTCTGCCATCCAAGCACCAGATAATATTGCAGCAGTAGGGTTTACCTTATCCATTCCCTTGTACTTTGGTGCACTTCCATGTGCTGGCTCAAACATTGCATATGAATCTCCAATGTTTGCAGAATAGACACATCCAATAGAACCAACATTTCCAGATGCACATTCTGATATTATATCCATAAACAAATTGGTACTAACTAAAACAGTATCGTTGTATCTTTCTGGATTTTTTACCAACTGTTGAGTCATGTTATCAATATAGTACTCTTCAATCTCAATTCCAGGATATTCTTTTGACATACGTTCAATTTCTCCCCAAAAAATTCCATCTGTTCTTTTGAGAATGTTTCTTTTAGTGATTGCCACAATTTTT
>BFAR01000147.1 GCA_008974855.1 archaeon MnTg01 | reverse complement strand
TAAAACTTGAAAAAAAGAAGCTTGCAATTATTTCAAAAAGCAAACCAATTATGTGTACAGCTATAGCGCCAGAAGATGCATTTGATGAAATAATTCATGAGCAAATTGACAAAGTAAATGGAATGAATGCATTAGTTACAAATTTGAAGCGGGTTAGTGAAGATACAAAAAAATCACAAGGTTCTGAAGAGAAAAGATATTTTCATCTAAATGTAAATAATGTATTAAATCAGCTTCGCAGAATGATAGAGGGATCAAAAGGATCAATTCAGATCATTGCCGACCCTTGGGGATTGAATCTATTAGCTGAATGTAAAGAACAGATGTTAGGAGTTCTTAGGCGAGATCTTGATGTAAAAATCATTACTAACCCTTCACAGGTAGGTTCAGAATCTTTTCATTTAATTCCAAATGGAACAAAGATTCGAATTGCAGATGTTGCTCATAATTGTTTTATTTTTGACAAAACAGAATTGTTAATCATAGATAGTGAAAATGGAAAAGGAGCGCTGTTTTCATCAACTGAGGTTTTAGGAAATAACCAGTCATCCATGTTTCAGCATGCGTGGAAACATGCGTTAAAAACAGAAAGTGTTGCAGATATGACAAAAAATGATGCTCAAGAAGTTTTTCGTATGATTAATTTAATTGAGCAAGATGGACTAAGTCATATTTTAAACTCTTCATTTAATTCAAAAAATAACGAAATAGATTTGTTAAAGATGCTTGAAAAAAATGATATAAATATCAAATCAAAAAATCTAGAGGACGTTATTGAATTAATGAATTCTGCATTACAAATTACATGTTCAGGTCATGTATATTGGGATGTCAATAACAAAAATATCTCAGTAGAATCTAAAATTAATAGTGGCCACTCCCTACCATGGGTATCTGTTATTGAAGGATATTTACACAAACGGGGATATAAAACAAAAACGATTTTACAGAACCATTCCCAAAAAGGGGAAAAAGTACTCATCAAAATTAATTCTAAATAACCAAAAACTAAAAACTAGATAATTCTGTTAGAATTTTATGATTGAAGAGAAACTCAAATCACTAAACATTATCCTGCCTAGCCCACCAAAACCTGCTGGTGCGTACATCCCTGTTGTAAAATCAGATCATATTGTGTATGTTTCGGGTCAAATACCAATCAAAGATGGCAAAGTAGTGTTCATAGGCAAGGTTCCAAACGACCAATCTTTAGAACAAGCACAAAAGGCTGCAAAATTATGTGCTGTTAATGCATTAGCCCAGCTAAAATATGAATTAGGAAGTCTTGATAAAATTACAAAAATTCTTCGAGTTTCTGGATTTGTGAATTCAGATCCAGATTTTACTGAGCAGCCTAAAGTTATTAATTCCGCCTCAGATTTGTTATATGAGATATTTGGAGAAAAAGGGCAGCATTCAAGAATTGCAGTTGGAGTTGCGAGCCTGCCTCTTGGTGCAACTGTTGAGATAGATATGATAGTAGAAATAAACTAAATTTAGCAGTTCATTACACAAATAATTCCAATATCTTTTGATGATTGTTCTTTAGTTGGCAAAATACCAATCCTGTATTTCATGTCCTCATCAAAAGGGATGTCAAATTGTGTTGTTCTGGTAATTGATTCATTAGGTTTGAGATTATCATTGTATAGGTCTTCGCTATCAAATTGACCATAAACTGCACGATATTTCTTATCGTTTTCATCTAGAAGATAAAATTGTCCACCACTAAGTAGTGTAGTTGTTGAGCCAATGTTTTCAGCAATAATATTGATTTTAAAAAAAATCTCATTTGGTTTTATGTCATCATCACCTTCGTGCATTCCAAGATGTTCTACAGTATAGATTATGGGTCCAACTTGAACTGGTTGTCCTGCTTCTACTAGTATGAAATTTGGTTGATATTCGTTGTACATGTAAGTTGCAAAAAACATTGAGGTTGCAATACCTGCAATAATAATTCCAATTATAACAAAACTTGTCAGGATATGAACACCATTTAGATAGTATAATCGTAGAAAGAGTGATTTTTTCTCAAATCAAAAACCCAAACAGGTTATCCTTTTCTCAGTATAAACTGCATTAGACTTTCCTTAGAATATTCAATTCCATGTTCATCGTCAGTGTGTTTTCCAAAATCCAGAATTACTTGAGTTGTATCTTTCCCTTCAACAACAAAATCACACTCAAATCCATAGTCTTTACATTGAAGTTTTACCATATGCTTGGTTGTGTAAAAGGGGTTTTATAATAATATATCCAAATTCCAGATTAAGAATTAAGAGAGCTTTACGTTAAACTCTTTGAGAAATTGTTTGATCTTTGATTTAGGAATTACAGCACCACAAGCTTTGTCATGACCTCCTCCGGATCCACCTAATTCAGTTGCCAAGGGGTTAACGATTCGTCCTAGGTGAATCTTGCAAGATTTCGAGCCTCTAACTGAAACTGCGTATATTCCATAATCCACTCGTTCTTTATATGCCACACCAACATCTTTTCCTGAAAGTCCCAAGACAAAATTTACCGCCCCGCTTGCTCCAGAGTCTAAGACCTCCATGTATGCCAAATTCTTCATCATTTTCATTGATTTCTTTACTTTTCCAATTATAGATGCGAGTTTCCCAACTTGGATTTGAGCAAATTCAAAAGTGTTTGGAAGATCATGAGGATATTTTGATTCAGCTAGTTCTTCAACAAGATACAGAAGGTAGTCAGGATCTTTTTGATGTCCAACAATATTAAATGTCAAAACTGTTGCGTTAATTAGTGCAAATTGTCTATCGTAAATTTGCAAAAGTTTTGAACCACGTGGTCTATCCTCCATATAGTCAGTAATTGCTGCACAAGCTGCTACAAATGATGAATGTTGTGATAATTTTGATTTGAATGCGTCATATACTTGAACTGTAGTACATTCATTAATATCATGAATTAATTTTACCTTAATTTTTTCTAATTGTTTTAAGATTTTTTTATCTAAATCATGATGATCAATATACGTAATTGAAACTTTTTTCTTTCTTAATTCACTTAAAACTTTAACAAAACTGTCTTGATTTTTATTACTTAATCCAAGATCACAAATAAATAATGTTTTTAATTTTTCATCATTTTTTATTGCTTCTAAAGCATCCATCTGTCCAGGGTAATCTACAAGAACGCAATCTCCACCAAAGGCTTCTCTAATGAGTGCAGCTGAACTTATTCCATCTGCATCTTCTTTATGAGACATGCAGATAACTTTAGTTCTTTTTGGTTTCGATTTTGTCTTTGTCTTAGTTTTAGTTTTGACTTTGGCTTTAGTAATTTTCTTTGCCATACGGTCGAATCATTATATGGCCCTCATTTAAACCAAGAAATTTCATTTTAGTTTATTTTTTTGAAAAGATTTGGTTGCTGAAGGTATTTTTTCTTTTTTTGGAACTTCATGAAAGGAAGAGTATGCGTCATAAAACGTGTTTGTGTGAAGCTGCGTCTTCATATCTAACTCTTGAAGTTTTTTTAAAGTTTTTCCAGATGCATTTAGAATTACATCATCTACACTCTTGAAGAATTCACGCTCTACAATTGACATTAATTGTTAATTCAAAATAATGCTATATGACGGAGATTTGATAGATTAGACAATTTACTATAATTAAACAAAATTATTGATTTTTCAAAAAAATACATTAAAGAGTTAAAAAGACTTTTTGAGAATTTACTATATGGATACCAAAAACATTGGTTTGCGAGGAATTCCTGTGGCCGATACACGGATTTCCAATATTGACGGCGAACGAGGAAAGCTAATTTATCGTGGTTATGATATTTTAGACCTTACAAAAAATTCCAATTTTGAAGAAGTCTGTTATCTTTTATTGCATGATGAGCTTCCAACAAAATCAGAATATGAAGATTTTACATCCCGATTAAAGGAAACTCGGTACATTCCTAAACAAATGCAGACGAACATGAGTAATTGGAGAAAAGACGCAGACCCTATGGATATGCTACAAGCATTTGTTGCTGCTTTATCTGGTTATTTTGATGAAGAATTTTCTAACAAAGAATCAAGTTATGATAGAGCCATTAATCTAATTTCCAAAGTTCCAACAATTACAGCTAGTTGGCATAGAATTAGAAATGGAAAGAAGATCATGGATCCAAAACCTGAACTCACCCATGCTGCTAATTTTCTATACATGCTTACCGGAGAGGTTCCTGATGAAGAAATAGAAAAAATTTTTGATATTTGTTTGATATTACATGCAGATCATACATTTAATGCATCTACTTTTACTGCAAGGCAGGTTGCGTCAACTCGTGCTCACATGTATTCAGCAGCAAGCGCTGCGATCGGAGCTCTAAGTGGAGAACTACATGGAGGGGCAAACTATGAAGTGATGAGAATGTTACTAGATATTAAAACAGAAGATAAAGTTGAATCATGGATTAAAGAGAAAATGGACAAAGGAGAAAGAATCATGGGAATGGGACATGCAGTTTACAGAACTTATGATCCTAGAGCCCGTGTTTTAAAAGAATTGTCAAAAAAATTATCAGAAAAAATTAATCTCCCCTGGTTTGACATTACTCAAAAAATCGAACAAGTGACCATTGATGAAATGAAAAAAAGAAAAGGTGTAGACATTTATCCAAATGTTGATTTGTATAGTGCATCAGTCTACTATATGCTTAAGATTCCAATGGATCTTAATACTCCTATTTTTGCAATATCAAGAGTTGCTGGGTGGACAGCACATATCATAGAAGAAAAATTTGCAGAGGCTGCACCAAAGCCGGCATTGTATAGACCACAGGCAGTTTATGTTGGCAAATATTGTGGTCCTCAAGGTTGTGAATACAAACCTCTTGATTTAAGGGCTGAGACAAAACAGTAGAATTAGTTTTTATTATTTAGCCAATTTTTTGCTTTTGAGTTAATATCATGTTTGTATAACACTTCAAACACCATATCGTAAAATGATATTCCCTTTTTTTGTGCTTGTTCATCAAGCCATCTGATACCGTCTGCAAGCTCTGGGTCATATTCAGAGAACTCGACTAGTTCATCGACCATCTTAGTGAAGAAGGAGTGGGTTTCAAGCATCATTGGAGGCTTTCTATCTGAGATCATAAGTTGGAAATTCAAAATATATAGACAATTGACACCTTTTTGGTTGACTCTTGGAACATACTTTATTTTTTAATGGAAATCAAAAAAGAATTTCGTGGTTAATTCAGTCTAATGACTCCACAGAGGAACAAGAAAGAGATCATACATACAAGTACTTGGGTAAAGTAACAAATGAACAATCAAAGTATATTGCATTACATGTAGGAATTTTTTGGAGTATTGGCAGATTCATTATAAAAAATGAAGATACAGTAAATGTTATGCTTGATTCAAAATCGATGTACAAACATCTTACAGAAGATATTGAAAATTCTGATGAGTTTATTGAAAAAAGAACGTGGTATCTTAAAAAATTAATTACTCAACGAAAACTAAACATCAAATACCATCTAATAGAACCCAAAGATGATTTGGCTACAAAATTACTCTAGTTTAAGAATTAAACCAATATCCATTAGATTAGTGTGAGTATAACCAGTTTTAATTAATCCGCTATATTTTTTGAAAAAAGAATTTGAATTATTTTTATTTAAATATGATTCAATTTCCTTTTGTTTAACTGTTATATTTTTTGTAATAGCTCCCGCATACTTTGTGTTACCATCAATCCCATCTGTTCCTAATGCAGCTATAATTACATCTTGTTTTGTTTTTTGTATTTTTTCTAAAATACGTAACACGAGTTCTTGATTTCGTCCACCTTTTCCATTACCTGTGACTATAACTGTAGTTTCTCCACCAAAAATAATACAAGAGTTTTTTTTCTTTGGCATGTTCAAAACAAGTTTTGAAGCAGATTTTGCAACATCGCCAGAGATAATCAAGATTTTAGAAGAAATGCCTAATTGTTTTGATTTATTTTTCATAGATTTTATGCAATCATTATTTGTTAAAATTATTTGATGGGGGATTTTTGATTTTTTTGGAGTTTCGGGAATTTTCCCGGATGCGCCAAGTCTTAATCTATCTAATACAGATTTTGAAATTTTGTTTTGTAAACGGTATTTCTTAATAATTTTTAATGTACTAGAATATTTTGTATTATCATAATAGGTAGTACCAGAAGCAATTGAAGAAAGATCATCGCCTAAAACATCAGACATTATTAGCGAAACTGCGTCACATTGGATTCCTTGTACAAGTCGACCACCCTTTATTTGTGATAAATGCTTGCGAACGCAATTCATCTCTTGAATAGTGGCTCCAGAAACAAGCAATTGTTTTGTAACTTTGACTTTATCATTTAGAGTTATTCCGTCTGGCAATGCCAATAATGCAGAAGAACCACCTGAAACTAAAAAAATTACAAGTTCGCCTTTGTTTCGTTGCGTTAGAAATTGTAAAATTGATTTAGCTGCTTCGACACTAGTTTTATTTGGTGTTGGATGGCCAGCTTTGAAGGTTTTAAATTTTTTATTTTTAATGATAGATTTTGTACCCTTTGGCACAACTATAATTCCTTTTTTGATTTTTACATAAGAATTAACTGCTTTAGTCATTGAATTTGCAGCCTTACCAAAAGCCACAAGATAGATTGAATCATAGTTTTTTAGTTTGATTAGTTTTCTGCCAATTTGAATCTGTTTGGAATTAAGAATTTTTCCTAACTCCTTTTGAGGCATGGCAGAGTCTAGTCCAGCAGTAAGTATTTGTAGAACTTTGGAAAAGTTACAGTCTTTTTTTAGGGCTGAATAATTCTGAATAATCATTTTCAAGTTCTATGAAAGACTTGTAAGATATAATAATACTCAGCATTTGAATTTCTATGTGCATACAGTAAGAATTCCAAAAGTTATCAATTTTGGAGAAAACGCACTTTCTGAAACAGAATATCCAAAAAATGCCTTGGTTGTAACCACTGTCCCACCAGAACTTTCAAGCAAGTGGTTAGACAAAATGGGAATTCAAGATAATATGCTATTTGACAAAGTTACACCAGAACCATCAATTGATGATGTTAATACATTAATTTCTGAGTTTAAAGATAAAAAGCCATCTGTCTTAATTGGTTTAGGCGGAGGAAGCTCAATGGATGTTGTAAAGTATGCTGCACAAGACTTTGGTGTAGAAAAAATTCTTATTCCGACTACTTTTGGAACAGGCGCAGAAATGACCACTTATTGTGTACTAAAGTTTGATGGAAAAAAGAAATTGTTACATGAGGATCGATTCCTAGCCGATATGGCAGTAGTTGATTCGTATTTCATGAATGGCACTCCAGAACAAGTTATCAAAAATTCTATTTGCGATGCATGTGCACAAGCAACAGAAGGATATGATAGTAAACTAGGAAATGATTTAACGCGAACTTTGTGCAAACAAGCTTTTGAAGTGTTATATGATGCAATAATGAATGATAAACCTGAAAACTATCCATATGGTTCAATGTTATCTGGAATAGGATTTGGAAACTGTTCTACAACACTTGGACATGCGTTGTCATATGTTTTCTCAAATGAAGGAGTACCACATGGTTTTTCACTATCATCATGTACAACAGTAGCTCATAAATTCAATAAATCAATTTTCTATGACAGATTTAAAGAGGCAATGAAAAAACTTGGATTTGATAAATTAGTACTTAAAGCGGATGCTTCTGAAGCTGCTGATGTTGTTATGACAGATAGAGGTCACTTAGATCCAAACCCAATTCCTATCAAAAAGGAAGATGTGGTAAAATGTCTAGAAGACATCAAAGTGGGTAATTTATAAAAAAATTCTAAAATTTTTTGTTTTTTTAGCATATCTGGATAAGATGTGAATCTCATCAATTGGTCTAAACTTATTTAGCTTAGATCTATACAATATTGTCATAAAGGGTTAGAGTTGGGCAGATTAAAGTTTGGAATTCAAAATGGTCTTAACGTAGCTAGAGCAGGATACACAGAAGATCAAATTCTTACTGCTTGCATATTAGCTGATAGAACAGGATATGATTCGGTTTGGTATATGGACCACACAAATGTTCCTCAATGGAAAAAAGCAATTGTTTTGGATCCTTGGGTTATGTTATCTGCAATTGCAAATGCAACTCGTAACGTAGAGCTTGGTACTTGTGTTACTGATGCAATTAGGCGTCATCCATCAAATATTGCACTAGCTGCAATTACACTTGACAGAGTCTCAAAAGGCAGAGCAATTCTTGGATTGGGAGCTGGCGAGGCTCAAAACCTCAAAGAGTTTTGCATTCCATTTGAAAAACCTGTTGCAAAATGGGAAGAACAGATTCAAGTTATTCACAAATTGTATGGTTCAAGTCCAGATAATACAGTAGATTTTGAGGGAAAATATTACCAACTAAAAGGCGCATGTCTTCAAGCACCATCGATAAGAAAACCACATCCACCAACATACCTGGCAGCTGGTGGCAAAAAGACGTTAATGCTTACAGGAAAATATGGAAATGGTTGGCTGCCAATAGGATATACTCCAGAATTATTTGAAGACCATAAAGCACAGATTGAAAAATCTATGAATGAAAATGGAAGAACAGATGTTGAAAAAGATAGTTTTCAGTTTGCATTAGATATTGATGTATACTTTTCTGAAGATGCAGAAGTGTCATGGGCCAAAATGAAAGAAGCCGTCAAGGTTAGCTTGTTCAAACCCGAAGTGCTAAGGGTTCATGGGCTCAAAGAGATTGAAGGTTTTGATTTTAGAAAATATTTTACTGAATAT
>BFAR01000146.1 GCA_008974855.1 archaeon MnTg01 | reverse complement strand
CATTGGATAATTTTAATGCCTACTTTAAGACTGACAGAAAATGACAAGCACTATGCTGTAGTAGGTGCAATACCAGCAGATGCACCAGGTATTACATACATTTACGGTCGTCAGTCTTGTGACACAAGAAGTATGGAGGAAGGTGATATAGATTCTGGAAATGCCCAATATTCAGGACAAGAGGCAATGATGGTTCTTGATAATGTGTTCATTGCAAAGGATAAAATCTTCATGGATGGTGAATATGAGTTTGCTTCAATGTTAATTGAAAGATTCACTTGCTATCATAGAAGAAGCTATGTTTGTAAAACAGGACTAGGAGATGTGTTAATTGGGGCAGCAGCAACTGTTGCTGATTATAATGGAATACCAAATGTTTCACATATCAAAGATAAATTAGTAGAAATGACGCATCTTAACGAATCAATTTATGCAGCTGGTATAGCATCCTCTTACCAAGCACATAAGCTGAAATCCGGCGTATATCTCAATGATGACATGTTAGCTCAAGTATGCAAGCACAATGTTACCAGATTCCCGTATGAAATTGGTAGACTGGCACAGGATATTGCTGGAGGACTCATGGTAACAATGCCATCTGAAAAAGATTTTAGACATCCAGAAACTGGTCCATTATTGAAAAAATACTTGGTAGGAAGAAAAGGAGTCGATGTTGAAAACAAAATGAGAGTTTTACGGTTAATAGAGAATATGACTATGGGTAGAAACGCAGTTGGATATCTTACAGAATCCATGCACGGGGCAGGTTCACCACAAGCCCAAAGAATTCAGATTGCACGTCAGATGCAACTTGGTTACAAAAGACAACTAGCAAAGAATTTGGCTGGAGTAAAAAATGACAATGAAGATATGGATGAACCATCAGAATACTTCAAACGAGTATTCAAAATACCTTCTGTAGACTAAATTCTTAACAAAATAAAAAAATGATAGATTAGGAAACTTGAACGCTTCCTGTCATCCATGGATGAACCATACAATAGTAATCTTCTGTTCCAAATAAATTTCTTGATCCATTGATTTAGTAGCTTGTAATTGATCACCTACAGATGCAATAGCTATCCCAAAAATTACAATGGCGATAGTCCATACAATAGCTGCTTTATCAATTCCTGACATTAAATGCAGTTCTAACTAATATAATTATAAATGATCTTATGAATTAGTGATTTTTTCGTTACAAGAATACTCGATAACTTGATTTTATTTTTTATCTTTTTCAGATTTTATATCCTCATCATCGATAAATTCTGAACTATTTTTATAATCAATTTCAGGTTCTGAATTTTTAATTTCTTTAGAGTATACTTTATCTTCTGAACTTTTTTCGTTATCAAATTTAGTTTCTGAATTTTCAATTTCCTTAGAATAAACCTTATCCTCAGGAATATCTAAATTTAGTAGCTCTTCATCATGTTGATTATTTTCATCCTTTGATTCAAAATCAAATGAATCAGACAAAGCGTGTTCTTTTTTATTTTTTAATAATTGTTTTCCAATCATTACAGCAATAATGATTGCAATTATGATGTAATTAATTGGAGGAGTAAGAACTCTAGTAATATAGCCCACTTGCGGTATTACATATGCAACTTTTCCTATGAATTCTTCTTCAGTTATAGGAAAGTCCGTTCCAGGAATTGAGGTTGGATTTGCATCTCCTTTAGTTCTAAGAGTAAACGGGTCATCATCAGTAATTGAAGCCACTCTATGAACAATCACCCGATCTTGACCTGACGGCCGATTAAAAACAATAATATCTCCAACCTGTACATTTTTGAATTCAGTTCCTTCACAACTATCAAATAAAGAGCAGAACATTGGATCGGTTCCTTGAACAACTAGTACATCAAAAATCTGTAGCTCTGGTACCATGCTTCCACTTGAAACTACATAGAAAGGATTTTCAGTACCAAATACAACTCTTAGACCCATCCAAATTATTAGAACACCAATTACTACAATAATAACATCCTTGAGAATTCCTTTTGGAAGCTTAATCTTTGTCAT
This sequence comes from archaeon MnTg01, assembly GCA_008974855.1. Taxonomy (GTDB): domain Archaea; phylum Thermoproteota; class Nitrososphaeria; order Nitrososphaerales; family Nitrosopumilaceae; genus CSP1-1. The sequence continues at coordinate 1,517 of BFAR01000146.1, read as the reverse complement.
CCTACTTTCTATCCTTTGATTTCATGAAAAAACCTTAACCTTGCTTATTACCTACTATACTTGAGAGCCACAACTTTGGCAGAATTTAGAACCTGGTTTGTTATCAAAACCACAACTTGAACATTTTGATATTGACTGCGTTAAATCTGAATTTCCTGATTGTCCTTCACCTAACAAAATAATTTCACCAATTTTTTTAATTTGATTCCATTTTACACTAATTTCACTTGCATCATTTCTTGTAATAATTAATACAACATTTTGAGTTGCATCAACACCTACTTGTTTTACAGTTCCAATTTTTTTAGCATTCTCATCAAAAACTGTCATACCTGCAATTGCATTAAACGATTGACTAGTTTGTGATTGACTTGGAATTTCTTCTTGAAAATTTGCACCAGGAAGTATTTGTTCAAAATCAGGTACAGTAACGGTTGGACTGGGTGGTGTAAAAGATTGTTGCGTTGGCTCAGTTGGGGGAATCATGGTGTCTGATGGCGGTGTCATTGGTTTTGCAAAACCCGCATCACCTGCATCATCAGGTTTTTTGAATTCCCTGTATTCGGCTAATGTCGAACTACATGTGGTACAAATGTATTGTCCTTTCTCCACAAGAATTAGATTTTCTGCAACTTCCTCATTTGGATTTTCAAACTGGATTTTTGGTGCACCTTCATAGTCTTTTTCACAAGTATTGCAGTAAAATTTTGAAATTTTCTCAGAATCAATACGACCAACAGGCGCTAAAAATAAATCTGGTCCTCCTAAATTTCCTTTTCTTTGTAAATCATCATCAATTGAGGCCATTATGAAACCGCCAGAACCTCTCAATTTTTTTGTCCTCAATTCGGAACTCATATTTTAGAATTATTAAAATGGTCATTTAAGTATATATTCATCAAATTTGAAAAAACACAAAATTTTTTGAGAACAATTTGATTTTTCTATTGATCCTAAATTTGGTGTAACATATTTAGGGATGTTTAGATGAGTGATGACTGCAATGGGAATAAAACAAATCTCTGATACAAAGAGTTGGGAAACTGATGTTATGAGCTCTGCAACGCCAGTTTTTGTTGACTTTTGGGCAGAATGGTGTGGTCCATGTAGAATGGTTAGTCCAGTTGTAGAAGAATTAGCAGAAGAGTATAACGGTAAAGTAGATTTTGTAAAGGTAAATGTAGATGAGGCAAATGATATTGCATCAAAATACAATGTGTTTAGCATTCCCACGTTAGCCATTTTCAATAAAGGTCAGATTGTTGCCCAGCAAGTAGGCGCAGCTTCAAAAGAATCATACAAAAATATGATTGAAAAAGCACTAGAAAAATTATAGATTTTACAGTTTATTCATTTTTTAATCTAAAGTAATTAATATTCGGAAAATCAAACTAGAAACACATGTCGTTTGGTGAAGTAGATACATTAAATCTTCTTAGTGATAAATTAAACACCTTATTTGATGAATCACAAGGATATTATGAATCATTTCTTGATGCAAATAATCAATACAAAAA
>BFAR01000145.1 GCA_008974855.1 archaeon MnTg01 | reverse complement strand
GTAACTCAAAACATTGTTTTAGAGTTAAAAAAAATTGGAGACAAGTCAATTAATGAAAAACAAACACTTTCCTTTACTGTAACTACAACTGATTCATCACTAGAAGATTTAGAGTTTAAGTTGGACCAAAATCCTCCTTCAGGAGCAACAATTGATTCTAAAACTGGATTCTTTTCATGGACTCCTACCGCATCACAAGGACCTGCATCCTATATTTTTGATATAGTGGTACTAAAGGGACCTTCTGAAGATAGAGAAACAATTGTTGTAAAAGTTGGTGAACCTAGTGCCCCTCCTCCTGAACCTGAACCTGTATCCAATGTTCCAGATTTTGTTGATCCAAAACAAGGTGCACAATATTATCTTGATAGATACAACGATGAACCTGTTTACAAAGAATGGTTTGATACAAACTATCCTGATTATACAATAGAAGAGGCAATCGAGTTAGCAATTCCAGATGCTTTTCCTGAATTAACATCTACATCAAATGTTCCTAACTTTGTTGATCCAAAACAAGGTGCACAATATTATCTTGACAGATACAACACTGAACCAGCTTACAAAAGTTGGTTTGATACAAACTATCCTGATTATACAATACAAGAAGCAATCAAATTAGCAATTCCAGATGCTTTTCCAGAACCTGACCCACCTAAACAACTTGCCCCATTTGTAGATCCTAAACAAGACCCCCAATATTACATTGATAGATACAACAATGAACCAACATACAAAGACTGGTTTGATGAAAACTTTCCAGATCAAACAATATACGAAGCAGTAGGTGCTGAGCCTCCAAAAACAGGAATCTGTGGTACTGGAACTAAATTTGTTAAGGGGGTATGTGTTGTGGTCAATCAAGGTGGGGGTGGATGCCTAATTGCAACTGCAGCTTACGGATCTGAAATGGCACACGAGGTACAATTTCTAAGAGAAATCCGAGATAATACTGTACTTGCCACTGATTCAGGAAATGCCTTTATGGGAACATTCAATTCAATCTACTATTCGTTTTCTCCAACTATAGCTGATTGGGAACGCCAAAGTCCAATCTTTAAAAATATGGTGCAAACAACAATTACTCCATTACTGACTACGCTTTCACTTCTAAATGCAGTAGAGATTGATTCTGAAGAAGAAATGTTAGGATATGGAATTGGAATAATTTTGTTGAATCTTGGAATATATTTTGCAGCTCCTACTTTTGCAGTAATCACAGTAAGGAAATATCTTAATAACTAAATCAACTTCATCTTAATTATGGATAGAGACTCTCATACGGATGAGGAAATAAAACAAATTTTTTCCCTAAAAAATGTTGCAGTAATTGGAATGTCTAAAAATCAAGAAAAGGCGGCTCATTATGTTCCAAAGTATTTGTCACAAAATGGTTACAACATAATGCCTGTAAACCCAACAGCAGATGAAATTTTAGACAAAAAATGTTATCCTAGTGTAGAAGACATACCTGAACCAATTGACATTGTAGATGTATTTAGGCCATCAGACCAAGTGTTACCTGTAGTTCAACAAGCAATAAAAATGAAACCAAAAGTAATTTGGTTACAAGAAGGCATTCATAATGCTGAGGCAGAAGAGCTTGCAAGACAGGAAGGAATCAAAGTGGTCTTTAACAGATGCATGTTAGCTGAACATCAAAGATTGTTCTAAAAATGTCAGAAAAAACTTTTTCTGATTTTTATGAATCTCTTTTGGAATTAGTAAAATCATATGAAGAGAAAAATACAATGTTAAAGGTTGAAGAAAATCTAGAATCAAACATTATTAGAATTTATGGAGAAAAAATTAATTCAATATCTAGAGCTAAAAATGGAATAGACGATGTTGCAGAACTAGCTTATACTGTTGCAGAACATCATCCATACTGGGGGCTTTTGTATAATTGTACACAGATTGCCAAAATTGCCTTAGACAAATGGGATGATAATCTAAGTAAAGACGAATTAGATGAAATTGATTGGTCACTTGACGAGCTCAAAAATACCTGTAAAAAACTAAAAGAAGATTTATCATCGCAATAGAGACAGAGATAAATATTCTGAGAGAAAAATCCTCATATGCCGATTAAAATCGGTCTTATCGGCAAAACAAATACCGGCAAGACTACATTTTTCAATGCAGCAACTCTATCATCATCGGAAATCTCCACATATCCTTTTACTACAAAAAAAGCAGAAACTGCAACTGCTCATGCCATTACTCTATGTGTTCATTCAGAATTCAATGTACAAGATAACCCAAACAATTCAAAATGTGAAGACGGATGGAGATACATTCCAATTGAGTTAATTGATCTACCAGGCCTAATCAAAGATGCATGGAAGGGAAAGGGTCTTGGAAATCAATTTTTATCAATTGCAGCTCAATCTGATGCGTTACTTCACATAGTGGATGTTTCTGGAAGTGTTGATTCATCTGGAAAAGTAGCAGAGATAGGTTCAGGAGATCCAATTTCAGATTTTGCAGATATTGAAGAGGAATTAATTATGTGGTATCATAAAATTCTAGAAGGAAACCGTGATAAGGTTTCAAAACTTCTTGAAGGCAAATCTGACAAAGTTGATGTGTTAACTGATCTTTATCGTGGGGTTGGAGTAAAAAAAGATCATGTTAAAGATGCACTCAAAGCAACTAATCTAGAAGACAAAAACTTTAATGATTTTGATTCGCAAGACACTAAAAAATTTGCAACATTTCTTCGAAGTATATCAAAACCTACTTTGATTGTTGCAAATAAAATTGACATTGAAGCAGGTGACAAAATCTTTGATAGATTACGTGAACGATACAACGACATGATTGTAGTTCCAGCTAGTGCAGATAGTGAGCTTAGCTTACGAAGAGCAGAACAAAAAGGTTTGATAAAGTATTCTCCAGGTTCTGAACAATTTGAGATAATAAAACCCCAAGATCTTAGTGAAAAACAAAAAAATGCACTTGAATTTATCAAAAGAGGAATTATGGGAGAATATATGCGAACCGGAGTTCAATTTGCAATTAACATTGCAGTGTTTAAATTGCTTAAGATGAATTCTGTTTACCCTGTAGCAAATGAAGAAAATCTTTCAGATAAGAAGGGAAGAGTTTTACCTGATCTGATATTGATGAAAGACGGTTCTAGTGTAGCAGATTTAGCAAAAGAAGTACACACCGATTTGCTAAAAGGTCTTCTTTATGGAAAAGACTTGAGATACAAGTTGAGGTTACCTGTTACCTATCAGCTTCGAGATCGTGACGTAATTAGTTTGGTTAGTGCCTCAAAAAAATAAGAATAGACGATTCTAGTTTAATTGACAGAAGTTGATTTAATACAATAGAATCTTTTATGCACAAGCTTCTAAAAGTGATGTGCCAAGTACGACTACGAATCAAAAAATAATATTTTTACTACTTTTAGGAATTGCCTTATTTCCATTATTCTTTCTAGATATTCCTGTTGCAAGCGCAGACGTTCCTGATAGGCCTACGAATCTACTTGCCCATCCTAGCTCCCCAACTCAAGTTGATCTGTTTTGGAACACTCCTGAAAATGATGGTGGATCACCAATCACGGGATACAAAATTGAGTATTACAAACTCCCATCAACTACATTTTTAGACTTGGTAACAAATACCGGAAACGCAACTACAAAGTATTCTCATACAAATCTATCAACTGATAAAACCTACATTTACCAAATTTATGCGATAAATGGTAATGGGACAAGTAATAACCACTCCCCTCAAGGAGTTGCTACACCAAAATCAAACTCTCAACCATTAGAAAACACTGTCCCTAATACTCCCACATCACTTACAGCCGTAGACAAGTCTCCAACATCAATTGATTTAACTTGGATAAAACCTGCAACAAACAATGGACCACCTGTTATAGGCTACAAGATTGAAGTAAAAGAAGGAAGTAGTTCCTATGCTACACTTGTTGGTAATACTCAAAGCACTAATACAAAATACACTGATACCGGTCTGACTACTAATACTGAATACAAATACAAAATTTCTGCAATCAATTCAATTGGAGAAAGCCTAGTTTCTAATGAAGCCTCTGCAACTCCGCTTACTACCTCGTCAGAACCAACAGAAAATATCAAGCCAAATCCTCCTAAAAGTCTAAAGGCAGTAGCTGGGAGTCCTACTGAAATATTATTGTCATGGAAAGAACCAACTACAAACAATGGGCCTGATGTAACAGGCTATGAAATTGAATTCAAAACTTCTTCAGGAGATTATACTCTGCTAACTGCCACTGGTATTGTAACAACTTATACTCATACTGATCTAACTACTGGAACGCTTTACACTTATCGTG
>BFAR01000144.1 GCA_008974855.1 archaeon MnTg01 | reverse complement strand
TGATCGAGGCTATCCATTATAGAATTTCTAGAAAAAATGTTGTAATATTTACAATCTTGCAACATTTTAGTCATTCTAATGTCAATTTTTTATTGGTTTTAGGCAGAAAATTCAATTTTTTATGCATAAATTAGAGGTTTTTAGCCACGGCCTCCTTCCTGCCTAGAAGGTCATTATATAGAGAAATGGCCTCCTTTTCGTCCTTTGCGCCTACTATAACAGCTGATCCACGCCTAAGAAAGCTCACAGATTGCTCATTTGTTCTCAAAGAAAGGCCAAACTGTCCCTGATTTTCGACTTTGAAATTTTTTTCTTTGGCAATTTTAGTTACTGCATCAACATCCAAGTCAAAGGTTTGAGTTAGAGTCAAGGAAAATGTTCGTTTTCCTCTGTTTCTGCCACACAGCTCTTCAATTATCATCTCTTCTTTTGGAGCCACATCAGCTTTTCCAGTTCCACAAACAGGACATTCATCTACTTTGAAAGTTCGTGTATGAACAAAGTCCATGTTTTCTAAATCAACATGTAAAATTTTTTCTGAAAGACTTGGTTTCTTACCAATAATTATTTTTACAGCTTCTGCAACTTCTATTCCTCCAATGATGGAGAGTATGGATGGGTGCACTCCTTCGATGCTACATGTTGGCATAGAATCTTCATCAAGTGCAGGAAACATACAGTGATAACATGCACTTTGTTTTGGTAGAATAGTAAAGACTTGACCAGAAACTCCAACAGCTGCACCAGTTACAAAAGGAATTTTTTTTGCAACACATGCTTTGTTAAGTGAGTATCTAGCATTTACACTATCAAGTGCATCAACTACAACATCACAACCTTCAATGACTTCAATTGCAGTGTAATCATTTACTGATATTGGAAATGCTTCTATCTTTACATTTGGATTAAGTTTCTGCAATTTTTTTGCAGCAACTTCAACCTTAATTTCTCCAACATCTGAATCATCAAACATTGTTTGTCTATGTAAGTTAGAAAGCTCAATGACATCTCTATCAACAATTCTTATAGTTCCTATTCCCATTGCAACAAGTCGTGTTGTAATTGGATTACCAAGTCCACCAACACCAACAACACAAACTTTTGCATCACGTAACTTTTGTTGTCCTTGATAACCAATTTCTTCTAACATTATTTGTCTAGAATATCTATCAAGTTCTTCACTAGAAAGATCTGAACCACCAGCTACTGCAGGTAAAATGTAAACTTCATCTCCATCTTTTAGTAAAGTTTGCATTCCACTAGAAAATTTTGCATTCTTTCCATTGATGTAAATGTTGATAAGAGAACGTGGAGTTCCATCTTCGTTTAATACTCTACGTTTAAAATCATCTCCCATTTTTTCTGAAACACTAGAAAATGCATCAGTAAGTGTTGCTGCAGTAATTTCGATTTTTTTTTCTCCTCCACCTTGATTTAAAACAGATGGAATTGTGAATGTAATACTTGTCAATTTATTGCACCACCGCAGAGATTTGGGAAATATCTGCCTTCATTACCTCGGGTTTTGGCAGAACCTCCATTAGTGATTCAGTTGCTTTTAGGCCGTTACCTGTAACATAACATATAGTTTTTTCATTTTTATCAATTTTTCCATCTTCAACTAATTTTTTCAAAACAGCAACAGAAACACCACCAGCTGGTTCTGTAAATATTCCTTCAGTTTTTGCAAGTAATAATATTGCATCAAGTATTTCTTTATTGTTTGATTCTTCTGCTAATCCTTGATACTGTTGTAGTCTTTTGAGTACATAACGACCATCACCTGGATCACCAATAGCTAAACTTTTTGCAACAGTGTCAGGATTTTCAACAGGGATTACATCTTTACTATTATTTTTGTATGCATCAACAATTGGGGCACATCCATGTGGTTGTGCTGCTACCATATGCATTGAAGATACATCATCTAACAATGACACACTTTGTAATTCCTCAAAGCCTTTACAAATTGCATTAAGCATTGCACCACTTCCAACAGGGACTATAAGTTGATCTGGAACATTCCAACCAAGTTGTTCTGCTACCTCAAATGCCAATGTTTTTGATCCTTCAACATAGTATGAACGCATGTTAATGTTAACTATACCAATTCCTTTGCTATCACCAATTTGTGCTGCAATTCTATTGGCGTCATCATATGTTCCGTCTACAGCGATATATTTTGCTCCGTATGATAATGCTTGAGTAATTTTTGCATGTTCAATATCACTTGGCGCAAATACATAACAAGGAAATCCAGCTTTTGCTGCATGAGCTGCAGTAGCTGATGCTAGATTACCTGTAGAAGCACAACCAACAGCTGATAAACCAAATTCTTTTGCTTTTGACACTGCAACACCTGCAGGTCTGTCTTTAAATGAAAAGGTTGGATTGACAGTGTCGTTTTTGATGTACAAGTTGTTAAGGCCAAGTTCTTCTCCAAGTTTTTTTGCATGTATTAGAGGAGTCATTCCTGCTTCTAGGCTGACTATATTTGATTTGTCTTGTATTGGCAATAGTTCAAAATAACGCCAGTAAGTATGTTCACGATTTACAAATGTATTTTTTGTAATAGAAGGAAAATCATATTTTACATCAAGTGGTCCAAAACAGTCGTCACAGATATACTTGAAAGTAGGGTCGTATTCTTTTTTGCATTCCCTGCACTGAAGTGATACGTTTGTCATGACAATTCTACTCTTTTGCACTATTGATAAAATCCACTAATATCAAGTTAAGTAATACTTAACTTTTATTTTATAAAAATTAAGTGATGATTAATAAAAAAACAAGCAATTACGAGTAATTATAGAAAAAAAAATAATAAAAACAGATTTTTTTGAAAAACCCTTAATTTTGGTAGTAAATTTAAAAAATATAGGATTTCTTGATGTGTAGTATTAATGAAAAAAAGTACTATTTCAATTATAATTGGATCTGCAATTGCTATAGTTTTAGGAATAACTGCTGTAGGAATGTTATCTGATGAATTAATTATTAAAAATATTCTTACAGATGATCCATCTAATGTAGAAATACCAGGACTTGGTCATCCAGACGGCCTAACGTCAGGTCCTTTAACAATTACAAAATATGAACATAAAATTACTGAAAACATTTTCATGATAATTTCTGGACTAGAAAAAAATGATAAAGGTGCTATCAGAATATTTATGCCAGATGGTAGGCTATACAAAACTATTCAGTACGATGGTCTTCAAAAAGAAAATTTTAATCAATACTTCAAACCTGATACTTCTGCAACCCGTAAAATATGTGAGCAAGAAGAACTTGTAGGACTATGGGCAGTAGTTTTTGATAACAATGCATATCCATCTTTAGTCTTTGAAATAATTAATGAACATCTAAATGGTCCTGACTTTCGTTTGCCAAAGTCTTGTTAGAATAAATTATTTTTTCAAAGAGTTGTGAAAACATACTTTTTCTCCAGTATGGCATGCAGGACCTGATGGTTCCACCAAATAAATAATTGCATCTGAATCACAATCAACTAAAATTTCTTTTACTTTTTGTACGTTACCTGATTCTTCTCCTTTCATCCATAATTTATTTCGTGATCTGCTCCAGAACCAAGAGTTTCCAGTTTTTTGTGTAAGTTCTAATGATTCTTTGTTAGAATATGCAAGTGTTAAAACATCTTTTGTATTAATGTCTTGTACAATTACTGGAACTAGTCCATTTCCTTTTTTAAAATCTATGTTATCAATTATTTTTTCCATCTTTATTTTTATTCCATTATTATATTTATAACCTTACATCAATTCCTCTTTCTTTAAGAAATTCTTTGACTCGATCTACTGATTGATTTTCATAATGAAATATAGATGCTGCAAGTGCTGCATCAACATTTGATTTTTTAAAAATTTCTAACATATGTTCTGGCATTCCGCATCCACCAGAAGCAATTACGGGAATGCGTACAGAATTTACAATTTCTTTTGTTAAAAGAACATCATATCCTTCCTTAGTTCCATCTTTATCTATACTGGTGAGTAAAATCTCTCCTGCCCCAAGTTTTTCAACTTTTTTTGCCCAGTTAATAGCGTCCAATCCAGTTTCTTTCTTTCCCCCATAGATAAAAACTTCAAACCAAAATTTTTGATTTTCTTCAGAAAAAATGTTTTTCCCATTCTTAACATTATAATTTCTTTTAGCATCAATGGCAATTACTATACATTGTCTGCCAAAAAGATCCATCAATTCAGTAATTACTTCAGGATTTTTTACTGCACCTGTATTGATTGCAACTTTGTCAGCTCCACTAAGCAAAATGTCTCTTGCATGCTGAAGAGTTTTTACACCACCACCTACGGTAAATGGAATGTTAATTACAGTTGCTACTTTTGATACCAATGTTTTCATTGTTTCACGTTGTTCTTGTGACGCTGTAATGTCAAGAAAAATTAGTTCATCAGCTCCTTCATTACTATATTTTTCTGCCAATTGGACAGGATCTCCTGCGTCTTTTATAGAAGAAAAATGTAATCCCTTAACAACTCTACCATTTGCAACATCAAGACATGGAATTACTCTTTTAGTAAGTGTCAAGATATTTTTTTTGCCTCCTCAATTGTAATCAAATTTTCATACAATGCTTTTCCAAGGATTACTCCAAATGCATTTTTTTCTTTAACTTTTATTACATCATCTAAATTAGAAATTCCTCCACTTGAAATTACATTTACATTTTTAATTTTACATGCTTGCTCTAAATGTTCCAAATCTGGTCCTTGTAATGTACCATCCTTACTTACATTAGTTAGTAGAAATTCTGAAAATCCCATATCAACAAATTCGTTCATACCTTCAATCAATTTTTTTCCTGTAGATTTTTGCCATCCTTCCACCACTATATCACCGTCTACATGATCAACAGATATCACAATTCTTTCTTTTCCAAAACTTTCAAGTATTTTTTTTAAAATTTCCTTTTTTTGAAATGCAATAGTTCCTATAACTACTCGTGATGAATATTTGAGTACTTGTGAGATAATTGATTCATCTCGTAATCCCCCAGCAACTTGAACCGGAACAGACAGCTGATTTACTAAATTTTTTATTATTTCAATATTAGTTCCTCTTCCCAAGGTTGCATCAAGATCCACAAAGTGAATCATGTCTGCGCCAGCTTGTTCCCATTTTTTTGCAGTTTCTAGGGGATCTTTGCTATAGATTGTTTTTTTTTCAGGATTTCCTTTGTAAAGTCGCACTACCTTTCCTTCCATTAGATCAATTGCTGGAATGATTTTCATTTTTTACACTCTCGCAAAAAATTTTTTATCATGATTGAACCTGTATCTCCAGATTTTTCAGGATGAAATTGTGTTCCAAAAAAATTCTTGTATTCTACAACTGCTGGAACTTTAATTCCATAGTCAGAATCTGCTACTATTGCTTCCTCATTCTTTGGTTTTACTCGATATGAATGCACAAAGTAAACCCAAGCACCCTCTGAAACACCTTCAAGAATTCTACTATGTCTTTTGACTTGAATGTCATTCCAACCCATGTGTGGAATTTTCATTTCATTTGGTAATAGAATTACCTCACCATCAATTACTCCTAAACCACGTTCTTTTCCTTCCTCACTTTTTTCAAAAAACATTTCCATTCCAAGGCAAATCCCCAAAACTGGCATATCATTTCCTACAAAATCAACAAAATCAATTTTTGAGTAATCACGTATACTCTTGATTGCAGGATCAAAGTTTCCTACACCTGGCAGTAACAGCCCTGAGTATGAATTTGTTTTATCAAAGCTAGTAATCACATCTACTTGAGCGTTATTTTTTTCAAGAGAGTTTTTTAAACTAAAAATGTTACCTGCGCCATAATCAAAGATAGCAACCTTTACCATTACATTGCGCCTTTTGTACTTGGAATTCCCTTTTGTTTTTTATCTATTGATGATGACATCCTTAATGCAACTGCTAATGATTTTATTGCAGCTTCAATTTTATGGTGATCATTTTCTCCATACTTTACAGTCAAGTGGATACAGCTATTAAGATTCTGTATTAGTGATTGTACAAAGTGTTCTATGTCCTCTTTTGACATGTCTTCGATTTTAGATCTTTTCAAAGATAGTGATATCTTTGAGTAAGGACGTTTAACCAGATCTATAGATGCTTCTGCTAATGATTCATCCATTGGAACTGAAGCATAACTAAATCGAACAATTCCGGAACGATTCCCAAGAGCTTTATCTACTGCTGAACCAATTGTAATGGCAGTATCTTCAATTAAGTGGTGCTCAATCTTATCAACGGATTTAGATTTTACTTGTAAATCCATCATTGAATGTTTGCCAAAAGCAGTAATCAAATGATCAAGAAAGCTAATTCCTGTAGTAACTGATGTTTTTCCTTGTCCATCAAGATTAACACTGACAGTTA
>BFAR01000143.1 GCA_008974855.1 archaeon MnTg01 | reverse complement strand
AAATATCACTTTTCCTGAATAGCTCATTTTGAGTTACATATCTGACACGAAGAGATTTTTCCTTTTTTGGGGGTAGTCGATTTAGGTTATGATAGATTATCTTCATTCCAAAGGACTGTGCTCGTTTTGCAACAGCTAGTCCAATTCGTCCCAGTCCCCATATGCCCAAAGTTTTTTCAGCTACTTCATCTCCAACATATGTATCAGCACCAAACACTATATTCCATTTACCCGCCCGTACTAGTCTATCTCCCTCAGTAACTCTTCTAAGCAAATCAAGAATTAGAGTGATGGTGAGGTCTGCAGTAGCTATTGTTAGAACGTTAGGAGTGTAGCCAATCGTAACGTTCCTTTTTTTTGCAAATTTTGAATCAATATGATCGTATCCTACGCTAAATGTGCTAATTGTTTTTAATTTTGTTCCAGCTATTATGATATGTTTATCAATATTATCATAAGGAAAGCAAATCAATCCATCTTTATCCTTAATTTTTGCAACTAGTTTTTTCTTTGGAATTGGAAAAGGACCTGAATTGATCTCAATATTGTAATGTTTTTTTAACTCCTTAACAGCAAAATCCTGCAGAGTCCTAGTAAGAAAAACTTTCTTTTTATTATGCTTTTTCTTCATCAAAAAGAAGGAAATGCCTTAAACCATTTATAAGATCTTGTTTTAGGAAAGTCATGAGTTCAGAAGCTAAAAACAATGAAGAATTTGCTATTTGTATTGAATGTGGAAATTCTATAGAAAAATGTGTTTGTGTTTGTCCATATTGTGGAGAACGTGACAAATGTGAGTGCGCGTTGTTTGATGCTGCTACTGGTGGTTAACAAAATTTGGTAATCACATTATTAATAACTGCAAATAACTCAAGGTGAACATGACTACTGATCTTACTTGGTTAATTGGTGGACCTCAAGGCAGTGGTGTTGAATCAGGAGCCAATATTTTCTCAAAGGTATGCGCAGGAGTTGGTTACCAAATTTTTGGAAAAAGAGAATTCTACTCTAATATCAAAGGAGAACATAGTTATTTTGCTGTAAGAATTTCTGATAAAAAAATTCACTCTAATGTTAATGATATCAATATGATGGTGGCTTTTGATGCAGAGATGATTTTTCGTCACATGGATGAGGTAGTAGAGGGAGGGGCAATAATCTACGATTCTGATTTAGAGAAAACCACAACTGACGAAGTCCATACTCTTGATTTGTTCTTTAAATCACGACTAGAAAAGTATCTAAAATCAAAAAATAAGGAATTTTCTATAAAAGGAATTTTAGAAACTGCAAAAGAGCGAGGAGTAATTCTACTTCCTGTTTCATTTAGAGAGATACTTTCAAAACTTGCAGAGGACACCAATAATCCAAGACTAAAAGGAATGATTAGGATGTTTAATGTAATTGGGGTTTCATTATCACTTGGAGTGCTAGGACTTGAACCAAAACCACTTTTAGATTCAATTGAATCAATTTTTTCAAAAAAACCCAAAGTTGCAGATATAAATAAACAAGCCGCAACCTACGCATATAATTTTGCAGCTGCTAAATTTGATAAAATAAACATCTCACTTAATTCTGTTACAAAGGAACCAGATACAATTCTAGTACAAGGACATCAGGGAACCGCTATAGGAAAAATGGTTAGTGGATGCAGGTTTCAGCCTTACTATCCTATTACACCTGCATCAGATGAAAGTGTTTACTTGGAATCAAACGAACTTCTAACTATTAAGGAAGATAGACCGGGTTCAACCGTAGTTGTACAAACTGAAGATGAAATATCAGCAATCGGTATGATGATTGGAGGAGCACTTACTGGAACACGTTCTTCTACATGTACATCTGGTCCTGGATTTTCATTGATGGCTGAATCTATGGGATGGGCAGGAATAAACGAAGTTCCATGTGTGATTACAAATTATCAAAGGAGTGGGCCCTCTACTGGTCTTCCAACAAGACATGGACAAGATGATTTATTATTTGCAATTAATGCAGGACATGGAGAATTTCCTCGTATAGTTTATGCATCTGGCGACATTGAAGAGAGCTTTTATGATACTGGAAAGTGTTTTAATTTTTCAGACGTTTTTCAAGTACCTGTAATTCATTTGTTAGACAAATTTATTTCAAGCTCTGTAATTACTTGCAAAAGATTTGATCCTGAGAAAGTTAACATTGACAGAGGAAAATTACTTGAAAAGATTGAGAAAAAACCATACAAAAGATTTGAGCTAACTCCAGATGGAATTTCCCCAAGATCCAAACTTGGATTAGAGGATGGGATCTTTTGGAATACTGGAGATGAAAGAGATGAAGATGGACATATTTCTGAAGACCCTCAAATGAGAATTAAGATGATGGATAAACGCCTCTCACGTTTTGACCTTATTTTGAAGCAAATTCCAAAGGAGGATCAAGTTGTTTCATTTGGAATGGCTGAGCATTGCATTATTAGCTGGGGTTCTGCAAAAGGACCAATTCTTGATGCAATTGATATGTTAAAAAAAGAAAATATCAATATTGGTTTTATCCAATTAAAATTACTACATCCATTTCCAACTAAATATGTTAAAGAACTTCTCAAAGATGCAAAAACAATCATCGATGTTGAGGCAAATTATACTGGTCAGCTAGGAGCTTTGTTTAAACAAAATTTGGGAAGAGACGTTGATTATTTTATTTTAAAATTTACTGGTAGATCAATGAACAGCACTGAAGTTTATGATTCTTTAAAAAAGATAATTGAAAACAAGGCAGAAAAAAGGGAGATTTTAACACATGGCGCTTAAACTTTCTGACTATAAAACAGATGTTCACAATGATTGGTGTCCTGGTTGCGGGGATTTTGGAATTGTTAACGCCATCCAAATGGCACTTGCAGAATTACAAATTCCAAACCATAAGGCAGCAATATTTTCAGGAATTGGATGTTCTGGAAAAACATCACATTTTATTAACACATTTGGAATTCATACTTTACACGGACGAGTGATGACATTTGCTCAGGGAGCTGCCATAGCCAACCCAGAAATGACAATAGTTGCAGCTGGAGGTGACGGAGATGGATTCGGAATAGGCGCAGGACACTTTGTTGCAGCTGGCAGAAGAAATGTAGACATGACATACATTGTTTTTGATAATGGTGTGTATGGATTAACAAAAGGTCAGGCATCACCCACTCTTAAGTTAGGAGAACAAACAAAATCATTACCAGCTCC
>BFAR01000142.1 GCA_008974855.1 archaeon MnTg01 | reverse complement strand
ATTGGAGGAGAATCAGATACTAAAACTGCACTTGATGAAAATAGTGAAGTATACAAATTTTTAGAATCAGCGTCAAGCAAATATGGAATTGGTTTTTGGAAACCAGGAGCTGGTATAATCCATCAAGTGGTATTAGAAAACTATGCATTTCCTGGAGGACTAATGATAGGGACTGATTCTCATACTCCTAATGCAGGAGGTCTGGGTATGATTGCAGTTGGTGTTGGTGGACTGGATGCCGCAGAAACTATGGCAGGAATTCCATGGGAAATTCTATATCCTAAACGGATAGGCGTTTATCTTACTGGCGAGATTAACGGTTGGACTGCTCCTAAAGATGTAATCTTATTTGTTGCAGGAGAGTTAACTGTTTCAGGTGGAACTAACGCTATTATCGAATATTTTGGACCTGGAACAAAATCAATTAGCTGTACTGGAAAGGCTACAATAACAAATATGGGTGCTGAAATTGGAGCAACTTGTTCTATTTTTCCTTATGATGAACGAATGGAAACATATCTTAGAATTACAAATCGTGAAAAGATTGCAGATCTTGCTAACATTAACAAAGATTTACTTGTAGCAGATTTAGAAATCGAACAAAATCCAGAAAAATTCTTTGATAAGGTAATTAGAATTAATCTCTCAAAATTAGAACCACATATTGTCGGTCCACATACTCCTGATCTTGTAAGACCAATATCTAATTTAGCTGATGATGTTAAAACAAATCAATACATTGACAACATTTCAGTTGCTCTAATTGGAAGTTGCACAAACTCTTCTTACGAAGATATGTCAAGGGTAGCTGATTTGGCAAAACAAGCTAGTGCAAAAGGCATCAAAGCAAAAATTCCACTTCTAGTAACTCCAGGTTCAGAACAAATACGTGCAACAATAGAACGAGATGGTCAAATGGAATCTTTAAGATCAATAGGCGCCACAGTACTTGCTAATGCATGTGGACCATGTATTGGACAATGGAGTAGACCTGAGTTAAAGAAAGGAGAAAAAAACACTATTGTGACTTCTTACAATAGAAACTTTCCAGGTAGAAACGATGGAAAACGAGAAACCATGAACTTCATTGCAAGTCCTGAATTAGTTATAGCGCTTGCACTAGGTGGAAGTCTTTCTTTTAACCCATTAACTGATTCACTTACAAGTACAGATGGTTCTAAATTCCGTTTAGAACCTCCTCAGATAGCTCCCGAAATTCCAACTAATGGATTTAAAAAAACTGAGGGAATATACATTCCTCCATCACAGAATCCTGAAGAAATTGAAGTAATAATTAACAAGAACAGTAAAAGATTACAAAAGCTTGAGCCTTTTTCTATATGGAATGGTCAAGACTTTCATGAACTACCAATATTAGTTAAAGCAAAAGGAAAATGTACTACCGATCACATCTCTCCTGCAGGAGCTTGGCTTGCTTATAGAGGTCATCTAGATAATTTGAGTGATAACTTGTTACTTGGTGCAGTTAATGCATTCAACGATCAGGTAGGTAACGGAAAGAACATACTTAACAATAAAACTGAATCATTCGCACAAATAGCTAGACAGTATAAAGAAAAACAAATTCCGTGGGCAATTATTGGAGATAGTAACTATGGTGAAGGTAGCAGTAGAGAACACGCCGCAATGACTCCAAGATACCTTGGGTGTGTAGCTGTAATAACTAGAAGCTTTGCAAGAATTCATGAAACCAATCTGAAAAAACAGGGAATACTTACGCTAACATTTGAAAACCCAGCTGATTACGATAAGATACTGGAAAGTGATAAACTAAATATTGTTAATTTGAACAATTTTGAATCAGGAAATCCTCTAAAATGTGAAATACTTCACGAAAATGGAACAAAAGACGAAATAAATCTTAAACACTCTTACAATAATTTTCAAATTGAATGGTTCCGTGCAGGCTCTGCCCTTAATGTTCTTAGATCCAAACAAAAAACATAAAAAATTATTAAAAAAACGTGGGGCCGACCGGAATCGAACCGGCGACCTACGGGTCACTACAGCTCCAAACTTACATCATCTTTTCATCAGTAGCTTAGTTTAACCTCTGGAGCCCTTAGCGGTGAACATAGTAGTCACAGTCGCCCTACCAGGCTAGGCTACGACCCCACAATTAATGTGAAAACTTGACTTGAATTTTAACTTATTTTGCTAAGATTTATTTGCATTATAATGAATATGACATCGTCAAGGTAGATCATGGTTAAAACCTCAATGCTCATTGTTGGAGCAATACCAATAATTTTTGCAATTTTAATTGCTGTATCACTTATTACTCAACAAGAAGTTCCTCCAACTGCATTTCTACCAGGAGATAAAATTTCTATAGAATATACTAAACATCAATTAAAAATATTTTCATTTGGTGTTACTGAAAGAGCTGGTTCACAATTCACTGAAATTTTAACAATAAAAGATGAGGGTGAAATAAAATACAGTGTAATTGAAGAAGGTTACCCAATATCCGACAAAAAATCCACTCTAGACTCAGAGAAATTAATAAAACTCACTGCATTGATAAAAGAAACTGGATTCATGGAAATTCCAATTGAATCTTTTCCCGTGCGTGAAAATGTTACGGATTATCAGAAGTCTATCATTAAAGTAACATTAAACGGTCAATCTCACCAAATTAATTGGGTTGAGCAAAATGCAACTGACAAGTTTATACCTCCAATAATTACTATGGTGGAATTAGAATTAGATCAAATTATTAATCAATTAATAGAATAAATAGAGAATAGATTAGTAAATAGCATGATACCTCTTTCTGGTGATTTATCAAATGCTAAGGGAATAGTAAATGAAAAAATTGATTCTAATGAAATTTCCAGGGGTACATCAACTCTAAAACGTGGATTAGCTCATATGCTAAAAAATGGAGTTGTAATGGATGTTACATCAGTAGAACAAGCTCAGATTGCTGAGGATGCAGGAGCAGTATCTGTAATGGTTTTAGATAAACTTCCATCTGATGTAAGAAAGGCAGGAGGAGTTGCACGTACTGCTAGTGTTAGAGTGATTCAAGAAATAATGGACTCTGTAACTATTCCAGTTATGGCAAAATGTCGCATTGGACATGTCTACGAAGCTCGTGTTCTTGAAGAAACCGATGTTGATATGATAGATGAATCAGAAGTATTAACACCAGCTGACGAAAATCATCATATTTGGAAATGGGACTTTACAACACCTTTTGTAAATGGTTCACGTTCTCTTGCAGAAGCACTTCGTAGAGTAGAAGAGGGTGCAGCTATGATAAGAACAAAGGGAGAACCTGGAACTGGTAATGTTGCAGAGGCTGTACTTCATGTTAAAAAACTCAATGATGAATTAAGGACCATCAAATCAATTTATGATTCAGGAGACAATCAGGACTTGGTACGAATGGCAAGAGAATTTAGGGTTTCATATGAATTAGTAAATGATACTGCAAGATTAGGTAGATTACCTGTTGTAAATTTTGCAGCAGGAGGAATATCAACACCAGCTGATGCAGCTTATTTGATGTCACTTGGGTGTGATGGGGTTTTTGTCGGTTCTGGTATATTCAAAGCTGAAGATGCAAAAGAACGTGCACGTGCAGTTGTATTAGCCACAACTTTCTGGGAAGATCCTGATAAAGTCAAAGAAGCACAAAAAATGATTGATGAACGTCAATCAATGCTTGGTCTTGATGTTAAAGAATTAGAATTAAGGATGCAAGAT
>BFAR01000141.1 GCA_008974855.1 archaeon MnTg01 | reverse complement strand
TTTTTATTTGCATTTCGTTCTAATTCTAAGGTTTTCTTAACAATTTCGAGTTCTTGTTGTGTTTTACGAATCTGTGAGTTCAATGAGGCCATCATTGTGCTAGCCGCCTCAATAATGCTTTTTGGAGCATCGCGATTATTAGAAGCATAAATTTGTGATTCAGTAAATTCAAGTTCTTTTTTTGCAGTTACAATTTTTCCTTTAATTTCCTCATAATCTATTTCAAGTTTTAACATCTCTGATAATTTTTCTTTGTCTTTCTCAAGTTTAAACTGAATTTCTTTTTGTTCTGTTTTTGCTTTTTCTATTTCAATTCTAATTGAATTTAATTCTAATTTAGATTTTTCATTTTTCTCTAACTCTGATTTTATTTCATCATGTTGTTTTTTTAGAGTTTCTAGTTGGGTTTTAGCAATACCTAGCTTTGAGGAAATTTCATCAAATTCACTTTTTAGTGATGCATGCTCTGTTTGCTTTTCTTTATTTTCTCGTTTTGCTGACATTACTTTTGCAATAACGGAATCATATTCTTCTCTTACTTTTTCTAGTTTATTGGAAATTGAATCATAAGATTCTGTTTTTTCATTTACCTCTTTTTTTAGGTGTTCAAGTTCATTTTCTAGTTGTTCTTTTTTGATTACTTCGGGTTTTTTTACTGACGGTGCTTCAGATAATATTATGTTTTCAACTTTTTTAAACCGATTAATGCCTTCAACTTTTTTAATCCGATTAAAGAGACCCATACTTGAGATATTGAGTTAGGTTAGATGAATTTTTCGTTTAATTCCTACTTGTTTTTTTTATAAACCGAATGTAGAATCCTAACCCTCCAATGATAAAACCTGCAACAAAAGATATGACTCCTAGTGTTTGGTCTGCTGGATAAATTGATGGAGCTATAATTAGTAATAAGCCTCCAAAAATTATTAGAAAAAACCCTCCACCTTTTTTGGCCCTGTTGTGTTCATTATGTGCCAAAATCTGATCATTCCATTATAGATCTAGATAATGCCTGAGCGACTTTTTTTCTGCCAATGTCTGCAATAAACGGACCTATTTTTGGACCTCTGGTTGTCGCAAGTATAATTTGGTATAATATTTTAAAAAAATCCTTTGGTGGAACATTGTTTTTCTTTGCAATTTGATAAATTGTGTTTTGAAGATCATCAGGTTCGTCTTCAGCTGCTAAAACCTCTGCTAATTCTTTTAGAGCATTTTTTGTTGTTTTATCAATCGTTATACCGTCTTCCAAAACTTTCTCTAATGGTTTTCCTCTAAAGGCATCTGCATAGTTGCCAGCCATTTCAATTTTCTCTTCTATACTTGGATCAGGATTTATGATAGTATGATACTCAATTAGTTTTTTCATCACGTGCTTTATTCTATCTTCATGAAAGATATTTGCAAGCTCAACCAACAATCTATAGTTGATGTGAATACTAGGATTTTTTGGTGGATTTAGAAGATTAACGTATTCATAAAGACCCTTTAGTTTTGAAGCCTTTGCTGGATTATCTATCTTGATTTTTCCAAAGAAAATGTTTTCCAGTTCATTATATTCATCCATTAAAGACGGTATATCCTCAAATCCTAGTTCGCGAGCTCCTGTAATTCTTTTGTAAAGTAAAAGAAGAATGCTTTTTGGGCTTGCATACTTTAGCCATTCCTGAGAAGTTACAACATTCCCTAATGATTTGGAAATTTTTTTTCCACCTTTATCTAAGAACATTTCATACTTTACATGATGAGGATGAGGAAATTTTAATATCTCATCAGAAACCCAATCATTTACCTTTACAGAATCCATAATATCTTTTCCATAAGCTTCAAAGCGAATATCAAAGGCTTGCCATCTAGCAGCAAACTCTACCTTCCATGCAAGCTTACCAAGATCTTTTGTGATGTCTGACTCGCCTTCATGTCCACAACCATCAATGACTTGAGAGCCAATGGTAGAATCTTTGCAGCGATATTTTATTTTCTTCTCATCTGCAACATATTCGTAAGCCTCTGTAGTGTATAGCTTATCACAGTTTTTACACACGGGGAAATAGGGCAAAGTCTGTTGGAATTTTTCTTGTCCTGTAATCTCTGATATTTTTTCACCAATTTTTTTACTGTTTTGAAGAATTGTATGTATTTGGTCTTTTAGTAATCCTTTTTCATAAGTATCTTTGGCCCTTCTAAACTCATATTTTATTCCTAGTTTATCTAGCCCATCAAGCAAAAGACTACTCATATGCATACCATACGAATCATGGCAATCAAATGGATCTGGAATAGCCGATACTCTTTTCCCTAAATGTTCTTTTAGGGAATCGGAAAACCCCTCTGGAATTTTTCGAAGACCGTCTAAATCATCAGAGTATGCAATAAGCTCTGATTTGTAGCCAAAATTTTCAAGAGCAAGTTTTACCCCATATGCACGAACTGCATCTCCTAAACTTCCAATATGTGGAACACCTGATGCACCTAATCCACTTTCTACTCGTAACATCTCAGTACTACGGCCAAGAGTTTTTTCTCTTTCAAGCAACTCATGAGCCAGTTTGTCAATCCATGTTCCCTTACCAATAACACTTTGTTCAGACATTTACCGTCACTATTCTAACTTTTTTTCCATATATGGCCCTGATAAGGAATATCCTAATTTTTGATAATATTCTCTAGTTCCTACTCCACTAATTACCAATAATTTTTTTGAATCAAATTCTTCTTTAGCAATTTTTTCTGCTTCTCGCATCAATTTTTTACCAAAACCTGAATGCTGTACGTGGTTTTGATCCTTCTCACCAATTTTTACTGATTTACCATAAACATGTAATTCTCTAACTATACAAACATCTTGGGAGATTTCCTTTCTATGTGCCTTTTTACTTGGATGTCTAAGTCTCAAAAATCCATACAGTAAGTTATCATCATCTACATAAGACAAAAATACTTCCTTTCCTCCTGAAGACGAATAATTTTCACGCTTTAAACTCAAAGAAGACGTGAAACTATTTTTCTTAGATAATCCTACTTCTCTACATCTAATGCATTTGCATGAAAGATTTTGTTTTTTTAGATTTTTTTGAATTATTTGACGCAAATTACCGGGTTTCGGTCCTGAAATTATCTCACTTGAAGAAATTTCTCGTTGTACTCTCATAATTCTAACCCAAGACGGAACATTTTTTTTAATTTCAGTTAAAACTCTAATCATTTCTTGATCAGAATATGGTTTGTATTTACCTTCTTTGTAATCTTGATACAAGGGAGTATTTTCTAATACCAAAGATGGATAAATTTTAAGCATATCTGGTTTGAAACGCGGATCCTCAAAAAGCATTTTAAAATCTGCAATGTCATCTTCAGGTGTCATAGTGGGTAATCCTGGCATCATATGTGCAACGATTTTGTAGCCCGCATCTTTAGCAATTTGAAATGATTCAACAACATCTGATAAATTATGACCTCTGTTTACTATTTTGTAAACTCGCTCCTGCAGGTTTTGGACCCCAATTTCTACTCGAGTAACTCCATATTGTAGCATCCAATCTACATGTTCTTGTTTACAAAAGTCAGGCTTTGTTTCAATTGTAAATCCTACGTTTCGAATATCTGCATGTTCATTGCCAGCCTTTGCTTTTTCTAATGTGGGGGATTCAAAACCATTTAGGGCATCATAACAAGATTTGATAAAATTTTCCTGATAATCTTTTGGCATAAACAAAAATGTTCCACCAACAATTACTAGTTCCATTTTTGATAAATCATGTCCATACGAAAATAATTTTTCAAGCTTTGATGCAATTTGCTTTTTTGCATCATATTGGCTATCTATTGCATTCATAGTAACCGGTTCTTGTCCTGTATAGCTGTTAGGGGTATTGATTTCAATGCCTCCAGGACAATATGTGCATCTACCATGTGGGCATGCAAATGGTTTAGGCATAAGTGCAATAACTGCAACTCCTGATGCTGTTTTTACAGGTTTTCGTAGTAAGACTTTTTGTAATTTTCTATAATCATCACCTGTAACCTTTGATAGTATCTCATAATTTCTTGGAATACGCTCAAGTGAATACTTGGAACAGATTTTTTTGATTTCATTTTTGACTACGCTTTTGTTAGGTTGCGGAATAGTTAGTAGGTTTTGAGAAATTTCAGAACATGCTCTGTAAAACTCTAACTGTGATTTTTGCATCATATTTATGATTAAAAACGGTCATAAATTCTTTAAAGATTCCCACTCAAAAAATTGACTAATACTACCTTCTTCGAGCTTTTCTCTTAGTCATTCTTGACGCTCTTCTTTTTGTTTTTCGAGTGGTTTTTTTCCTTTTTGAAGTGGTTCTTCTTTTTGCAACTCGCCTTTTCTTTGAAGGTTTTCTTTTAGAGGTTCTTCGCTTCGTGACAGTTCTTTTTCTTTTAGGCTGTAGTTTTTTTGTTTTACGTTTGATGCTATCTGGATTTGAAGTTCCCATCGTTCTAACCTTCAAATTTTTTAATTGAACTAGTTGGACTTTGGTGTTGGAACTTTGACTAAGCAGTTCATGGTTAACTGCGGGAAAACTACTACCATGTTTATCATAGCAGTCTTTATGAAAGACTTTGCCTTTCTGGTACGTCATCGCATCTTTTACCACCCCTTTGTTACAAAAAACACAAAAACTAACAAATGGCTTTGTAGGTGCATCGCTGATAAAACTTTCCATCAATCCTGCAATCAAAATCTGATCTTTAGAGGACATTTTGCTTACATTTTGTTTTTCTAATGGGATTTAAGATTTTGGCAACTAACAATCTCACAAAACAAATTAAAATAAAAAATTCTCTATTCTACTTTAGCATCTTTGTTATTTTCAGTTTTTCCAACTTCATCTGATTTGTCTTTACGAGCATCTTTTCTATAATCCATTTTAAGCCAAATTGGTGTGATAATCGTGGTGGCAATAACCATTAACACCATTGTAGAATAAACGCTTGAAGTTAAAACTCCTGCAGAAAGTCCAACTCCTGCAACTATTAATCCTACTTCTCCTCTTGAAATCATTCCTATTCCTACTCTCATTCCTAGCTTTTTACTTTTAAGAAAGAACCAAGCTGGAAGCCCGCATCCTAAAAGTTTTGTAAATACCGCAACAACTATTATTACTGAACTTAGAATTACAATTTCTAAATCAATTCCTCTCAAATCTACCTGAGCACCAATTATTGAAAAGAAAAGTGGTGCAAAAATTAATCCAATCTTGCCTATATAGCCTTCAATTTTATCAAAAACTTTGGTAGTTGATAACGCCATTCCAACTGCAAATGCTCCTACAATTGGAGATAAACCAATAGAACCTGCAAGTGCAGATGCTCCAAAGAATGATGCAGTTGCAATTCCTTCCACACTTCCCTTTGCCTTCCACAACCTAGGTGTGATAATTCTCGGCATAACAATTATTGAGACAATTAACATAATTGCGAAAAATCCAAGAACCTTAAGAATTGTAAATGTTACATCCATAACATTAAGTTGACTAACATCTCCCCCAATTGATGTTACAACTGAAAGAATCGCAATTGCCAAAATATCATCAACTATTGCGGCACCGATGATCAGTCGAGCCTCTGGCGACTTTATTTTTCCAAATTCTGATAGGACTTGTATTGAAATAGCAATACTTGTTGCAGTTAGAGCAGTAGCAATTAGCATTGATTGAAATACATCAAATCCAAACATCTGAAAAACCATTAAGCCTGCAAAAAATGGAATAACTACACCTAAAGTTCCAACTACAAGCGAAGCTTTGCCTCCTTTAAAAAATTCTTTTGGCGTCATCTCAAGTCCTGCCATAAACAAAATTACAATTGCACCAATATCTCCAAGAACTCTTATCTCGCTTCCTATAACCACCAGTGGCTGTCCTTCAAAAACAATAAACTGACCAAGGGCAAAGGGCCCAACTATCATTCCAGCTAAAAGCTCACCTAAAACAATTGGAAGTTTTAATCTCAAGAATAGTTCGGCCATTAATTTTGCGGCAAAAAGCAAAACTCCTACACCAATTATTACCTCAATAAATTGACCTTCTACGACCAAATGCCTTCTCCGTGGTAGGTGATGTTTAACGGGAATATAAGGCGATTATTAGCTAAAAATTATCTCAAAATAGTCTAAATGATTATGTAATTTTTTTAGAATTAACATATACACCTTTTTTGTTTGTAATCTTTCCTATTTGCTGACTAGAAATTTTATGTTTTTTAAATATCGATTTAATTTTTGCAGCCTGATTTTTTGGCGCAACTATACAAAATCCTATTCCCATGTTAAACGTCTTATACATTTCATCTGTTTTTACGCCTCTTTCCTGCATTAAATCAAAGATTGCAGGTGCTTTGGGCATTGAATCCAGGTCATAACCTATTGATTTTAATCGTAAAAGCTTGGTGAAGGCCCCTCCAGTAATATGCGCAAGACCATTTATCTTACATTTCTCTAGCATTTCTAAAACTGGTTTTACATAAATTTCAGTTGGGGTTAGTAATACATTTCCTAAAACTCCAACACCTTTGATTTTATCTTTAACTGAATATTTTGAAAGTAAGATCTTTCTTGCCAATGAAAAACCATTCGAATGTAAACCAGTACTTTTTGCGCCAATTATTACATCTCCTGATTGTACCGAATTTCCTAGAACCATTTGTTTTTTTGAAAGAATTCCAACAACCATTCCTGCAAGATCAAAACTAAATCCTTTTCCAGCAATTAAATCTGGCATAATTGCAGTTTCTCCACCAACAATTGGAACCACAGCTTTTTTTGCACCCTTT
Organism: archaeon MnTg01; assembly: GCA_008974855.1. Classification (GTDB taxonomy): domain Archaea; phylum Thermoproteota; class Nitrososphaeria; order Nitrososphaerales; family Nitrosopumilaceae; genus CSP1-1. The sequence continues at coordinate 3,726 of BFAR01000141.1, read as the reverse complement.
GCTAACCCTTCAACAATTTTTTTGAATATTTTTTGGTTATTTTTATTTGCGGCAATATAATCAACAAAACTAATTGGAGTTGCTCCAGTACAAATTATATCATTAACATTCATTGCTACACAATCAATACCTACAGTATCATATTTTTTCATCAGGTTTGCAATCAAAACTTTTGTTCCAACTCCATCAGTATGAGTTGCTAATAGTGTTCCACCAGAAATTTCTACAATACCTGCATAATGACCAAATCCGTGAGCAATTTTTACTTTTTTTGAAAGATTATGTGTTGAAGAAATGATTTTCCCAATTGCAGCCTGGCTTTGTTTAATTTTAGAAACATCTATGCCTGCGCTTTTGTAGGTTATTACCATAAATTGAACCTGCCTAAATCTTGTTGGAAATTTTGGTAATATGAATTCAAGTTAATCATTTGTTTACATGTACATTCCGGCATCCGCCTTTCTATCTTCAGTATATTTTTCAGAGAGCTCTTTGAAATCAACACCCAGTTTATCTTTTTGATTTTTAAGATCTTCAGTATCTATGTTTGTTTGATATGCTCGATTTACTGCATCAACTAAAGTAGCAGCAGCAAGCGGGTCGGGTTTTTTATGGTTTGCCTTTACCAAAAAAGATACACCTTGAATTTTACGTAAAATACACTCGTTGAGAATTCCTCCTGGAATACCAGTAATGAATCCTTGCGGTATCATACTGATTCCTTTTTCTTGCATTATTCTACAAAGATCCTCTTCAGCTGCACAATATGCTTTACCATCATGACTATCACTTGCTACTCCATCTAAGATTATGATTTCATGTGAGCCTTTTTGTTCTGCCCAATCTAGTATTGCAGCAACTAACGTATACAATCCTTCCATTCTTAGGGTAATCTCACAAATTACTGCACAGATAGTTCCTTTTTTGTTTGAATAAAATCGAAATGGATGTCGCAATCTGCCTTGAATAAAAACCGTAGATGGTGGCAGGTATTTTGATCTCATGTAAGCAACTTCTTCCAGCTGTAGTTTTTCAATTATATATCCAACAGAAAGTGGGCCTGCAAGACCTGCGCCAACGAATCCTGCAAAAACTATTGGAGAATTATAATTGATCTTTTTTATCTCAAATACCTCTGCTTCTGGGAATCCCCCTTGTTGCATGTCTAACGTCAAATTCTAGGGTCTAATTACTTTTTCATTTTGATCTATTCTTGTTTTAAAAATTCTCGGTATTCACCTATCATCGAACTACATTGATGACAAGTATACCGTCCTTTCTCTTTTAAGATCATACCTGGAGCCACTTCTTCATTTGGATTCTCATATTCGATTTTTGGAGATTTTTCAAATTCTGCATCACAATTTTTACAATAGTATTTTGAAATTTTTTGTTCATCTAATCTTCCAACTGGAGCTAAAAACAATTCACCAACCCCTAAATCCGCCTTTTTTGCTTGTTCATCAGTTACTTCGGCTATTACTGATCCTCCTGAACCTTTCAGTTTCAATTGCGGCAAATCAAACTATGATAAAATCTAATTATTTTAATGTCTTTGCTCTAATTATGACTGTTCTTAGATAGTCTTTAGCCGTTGAATCTGAAACCCCCAAACTCTTTGCTCTTTGATATAGGGCTCTTTCATCTTGTTGCCTAAGATATATCTGCAAAAGCTGATTTAACCTGTGTGATCTTCTCTCATCTGCATTCATACTTCTTTATCCTTGTCACTAGTTTTTCGCATAAACAAATTCAGCATCGTCATACCCTTGTCTGTAATGGAGTAGATCATGTTTGGTCCAACTGCGTTTTTTTCAATAAAGTTGTAGTTAACACAAAGATGCAGATAGTTAAGAAATGATCTTTTCATTCGTATTTTTGATTTTGAATATAGATTAGAAAATGTCAAAGGCTCCCCTCGTACCTGATATAGTAGCTTTAGAAGCGATAGAGTGCTAAAATCACGTGTTTTTGCCCTAACTGCATCTAAGACCTGCTCATCACGCTTTATAATAAAATCCTCAAAATGGTCAGCAACTTCAAGAGGAACGTAGGTTAGTCGTGCTCGCATCATACGGTATAGTACCGTACTTTACCTTATTAACTTTAAGATGAAACGCAATTGAACCATCTGGATTCCTTTTTTCAACTAACCCGATCTGATATGTGATCGTAATATTGAATCTACTTTGATTGTTAGAATAGTATATTCCTAATACGCTTTTATTATCTACGCACAAAAAACAATCTAATGTTAGACAAAACAGAAAAGACATTCACGGATTTCATACATGATATTAGATCAGATGCTACAAAAGGTAACTACGCAAGAACCTTAGACCAATTCATCTCTTGGACGCAAACGCTTGAGAAAAAAAATCAATTCAAATCTTATACTGCTTTATCAAAAACAACAAAAGTAAAGATACAGCCACTCTTAGAATCCTACATTCAGTTTCTTAGTGATGAAAAATATCCAAACTCTGTTCCAAAGTATCTTGATGGACCAAAAGCATTTCTGAGTCATCATGATATAGATTACAACAACAAAAGATTACGAAAAAAATATCCAAAGAAAAAGAAACCTGCAGGAAATGAAGCATATTCAATAGAACAAATTCAAAAACTCGTAGACAATGCAGGAAGTAAACGAAATAAATCATTGATTCTCTGCGTTGCAAGCTCAGGAGTTCGAGTAGGCGGAATAGCTGGGCTAAGATTAAGAAACATAGTTGATGTAGAAGACTGTAAATTAATTGTAGTTTATGAAAATGAAGAAGAAGAATATGTAACTTTTATTACTCCAGAAGCTAGAAAAGCATTTGAAGAATATATCGAAGAAAGAAAATCACATGGGGAAAAAATAACAGGCGAATCGTATGCTTTCATACATGAAAAAGTCGCTCACAGTAATTTTAAAAACTACGACAAATACAAACCTATTACAGAAGAATTAATCAGACAGTTAATGTTACCAATAATAAAAAATGCAAAAATAGATCGAAAGAGAGTCTCAGGAACTAAACGATACAGAATTGCAGAAGTACATGGATTAAGAAAGTTTTTTGCCACTGCAGTTAACCGAGCTAAAATAGAAGTAGGACACATGGAAATTCCTGCAATAAGTCATAATGACATTGAGAAGATTTTAGGTCATAAGAATGGCTTGAAGGGATTATATTATGATCCACAAAACTTGGATTTATTCAAAGAATATAAAAAAGCAATACATGAGCTGACAATCAGTGCAGTCAAAAGAACACTTGCAGAAAATCTACGACTCGAAGAAGAAAAATCTGAACTTCAAAATAACAGTAAAAAATTAGATGAATGTTTTAAGCAAATTGATGACCTTAAGAAAAAACTGAATAAATTCCAAACATTCTAGTCCAAAAAAGAATTATAATCAAAGATTTATAATCCGAGATTTATAAATCTCATAAAAAAGATTTATAATTCTTTTTTTGAGTCACAAAATCACGATTTTTTAACAAAATCATGATTGTAAATTTGAAAATCACGATTTATTTTTATCAAATCATGATTATGATTTTTGATATCATGATTTTTTCATGATTTGATTATTAAACTGTAATTTGTACCTAAATCAAAGTTTTTTATCAAATCATGATTGTAAATTTGAAATTCAGATAATCTTTTTCCAATATCTAATAATGATTTTAACAAATCAGAAACGTTCTATTCATATCAGTCTTACTTCTGTTA
>BFAR01000140.1 GCA_008974855.1 archaeon MnTg01 | reverse complement strand
GTCCATTACCTGATGGGTTGTTCCAAAAATCCAATCCATTTGCGGCTACATTTACGTATTGATAGACATATCCACCGAATGCAATTTCACCAAGTATGACTTTTTGTACACTGTTGTTTGTTAGGTAAATGGCTACTCTTTCGTCAGCTTCAACGTTTGGATCACCATCACCAGACGAAGAAACAGCTATTGGACCCATGTCATTACCATCATGCATTTGCAGTAATGTTACTGATCTTGCATCATAGCCAAGTATCTGGACTAATTCTATTTGTGGAGTACCGCTGATTTGTGAGGAACTAAAGAATCCTTGTGAAAAGACAAAGATGATTGTACCTCCCACAACTGCGATTGCGACCATCAAAAGAGTTGCAATAACTGGAGCAACTGCTTTGTGACTGGTTTTCAGTTCTTTTGGTTTTAGGGTAGTTGTTTTCATTTGTTGATACTGCTATCTCAGGTCGGTTGTTAACCGGTTTTGTGTGCATTATGCACAGCAACAAGGTCTACCTGAAGTGCTCCAAAATTGGCGGATCTAGCCAAAAAGAAGAAAAGTTTGGAACGTTTAGTACTCTTATGACAATTCAAATTCTTCATTACGAGTTTTTGGGACCAATAAAACTAGCAGAGTGGGGCCCTCCAATGGATGAGGTAATCTTTGTGATACTTGCTCGTGAAAAAGATATCTTTAATGTCATTTACGTAGAACAATCAGAAAAAACTAATCAAAATGATTTTTTTACAAAAAATGAAAAATTCAAATGTTGGCTGACTCATGCTGGCTCTGAAGAAAATCTGTATCTTTCAATATATCTAATGCCAAATTCAGATGAAAAAGACCGACAAAGAATTGTAACTAAAGCTATTTCACATTACAAACCAATTTGTAATATGGAAGATTAAATAATGTTTTATGATACAAATTACAATACGCTATGAAATGTCCATGCTGTGGTTCTGAGATGAAAAAGGAAAAAGAACTAGAAAAATCTATTTTAATGAAATGTGTTGGGTGTGGTATGAGTGATACAAGGTTAAAATCATGAATTAATTTTATTTTGAACATCAAAAAGTTGTAGAGTAACTAGATCAATTGCTTTTTTTAGATGTTCAAATTCAGATATTGAATGCATTTGACCTTCGACTAAAAATCGTAAAACCTTTACAATTCCTTTTTGATACTCATCAGGGGCTGAAACCTCTAATGCATTAATTTTAGATAACAGATTATCCAAATCTTCTCTCATTTTATCAGGTGAAGAATGTTTTTCCATATAAGAAATACATCATTTTGTTTACTATATGAATTATTTACTTACAATAATTCCTCATCAATTTTTTCCATGGTATCAAGATACTGTACACAAGTACATTGAGGAATTTGGCATCTGCCTAGCTTTAGTATAGATGTACTTTCATTAGAATCGGCATGGGCTTGATTAGTATGATGACACCTTTTACAATTCACGATTCAAAGAAAAATTATCTTTTATTTAAGCCTAAAAATTTATTCTGATTTCATTTGTATGGAATGTTCAAAAGATTCTTTCGCTTCATCTATTAATCCAATCTGGGAAAAAGTGAAAATCTTCTTTTTTAGTAAATCATATTATCAGGTTCAATTTCTAGAGGTAAATCATAATGTTCTTTTTCATCAGTATATTTTCGCATTGTATTAGGAACATACCAATTCCTGCCATAATGCCTCACAATTGTGATTTATGACTATTTTGATTCGCAAATATTATAATCAACCAGTTGCATTTGACCATAGAAGAACTTGGCAGCAAAAAGAAAATCAAAAAAGAGAACTACGAAAAGAAGATCTACAAGTTCCAAATCAAGGTCCAAGAAAAAATCAAAGCCAAAATCTAAAGGAAAGAAAAAGCCTTTTGGCGGATACGCGATAAGCTTTTCTGGTAGAACGGAAACCGTCGAAGACGTTTTTGGTAAAGGTTTTGTCACTCCAAGTGAAATGACAAAAAAGATTTGGAAATTTATTAAAGCAAAAAGACTTTCTAATCGATAATCCAACTGAGTAAGTTTTTTCTTAATCTAAGGAACTAAAACTGCTCTTGCTTCTATTTCTGAAGTTTTAAGTTTTGCTAGTACTTCGTTAGCTTGTTCAAGTGGATAAACTTCTGAAACAACTTTTAGATTTTTTTCATGTGCAATTTTTATTACCTCTTTCATATCATTTCTAGACCCGATCAAAGTTCCACGGATTGTTTTTTCTTCAAATGCAACAAAATTTGAAATCTCTCCAATTGTAGCAATAACAACTAGTCCTCCTTTCTTTATTGCCTTAATTGCAGTATTAGTAACAATATCTGCTGGAGCAAAAACTATAGCCGCATCAAGCAAACCAATTTTTTCTTTTAATTCTTTTAAGACAACTTCCTGATCTTGGTTAAATGTAATTGTAATTGAAGCGCCTAAATTTTTTGCGACCTCTAAATGTTTAATGTTTCTTGAAATTGCAATAACATCTGCTCCTTCTAATTTTGCAAATTGAACTGCCATGTGCCCTACTCCTCCTATTCCAAATATTCCAATTTTTTTATTCTTTGATGGCTCACTTGCCTTTACTGCTTTGTAAGCAGTTATTCCTGCACAAAATAGCGGTGCTGCATACTCTGGTTTCATTGTATCTGGAATTTTTGTGGCAAAATCTTCTGTAACTGTTACGTATTCTGCGTATCCTCCTTTAAGAGACTCACCTAAAACCTCCATTGATTCACACAAGTATTCTTTTCCTTCCTTACAGTATTGACATTTCAAACATGATTCAAGCAACGGCGTTATTCCAGCTCTGTCTCCAACTTTGAATTTGGTAACATTTTTTCCTATTTCAATTATTTTCCCAACTACTTCATGCCCGGGTACCGTAGGAAGTACAGGGGGAATTCCTAAATCTTTCCAATCCCCCTCAATTCCGTGTAATTGAGAATGACATACTCCACATGCTTCAATTTTAATCAAAATTTCATTTGGTCTTTGAATTTCATGTCTATCAATTTCTTGAAGCTTTAATGGTCTAGTCTCAATTGGAGCTAATTCTGATAAGACCATCGCCCTCATTTTTTTTGACATATCAATCTGAACACTAAAACCGTATTTTTACATTACTTGGCTTGTCAAGAATAAAGGTTATAGTGAAACTAAACCAGAATGAAATGATGTCTAAAAACATTACCCCTGATGATTTAGAGAGAGTCAAATTACTTGACATTGTTTCAAAAAAGGGGTTAAAAGAATTAACAATTGTTCAGCTAAAACGTCTTCAAATATTAGTAGGAAAAAAGGATTACAGTCATAACAAAAAGGCTCATAAATCAAAAATGAAATTGCTAGCTAGAATTAATGTATCTATTTATGAAACTGAAGAAGGTAGAGAAGGAATCTAATTTTAGGCTAAAACTTTATCATAAAATCTTTCTTCTACCAGCCTAACGAGGTTTTTTATCGATAACGGTTTAGCCAAAATATCTACATCTTCAAAACTATCTAGACCTGTGATTAGTTGATTGCCGTATGCAGTTGCAAAAACTATAGTCTGCTCTGGATTAATTTCTCTGATTTCTTCAGCTAAAGTGGCACCATTCTTTAATGGCATGTTGTGATCAATTATTACTGCATCATAAATTATTGGATCTTCTTCATCTAACGTTTGACGAGCTCTCCGATACACATTGATACATTCAACACCGTTATAGGTAATCTTTACTTTATGTCCTCTATCTTCAAATCCCATTTTGTATTGTTCTGCAATATCTTCCTCATCTTCTGCGATCAATATGTTAAGTGGCATCTTATTACCTCACAATAGTATACCTACTATGGCATTTCTCTTGATGTTTGTTTTTTACAACAGACATGTTAGGATAACTTCGAATTTTTAGAATAAATCTAATTTGTTCCAATTTTTTGAGAAATTTGAGAAGTAAATACAAATAGATATTCACTATAATGAATTTATGTCTGAAAATAGCCTTATTCATGAGACTAGCCCATATTTACTACAACATGCAAAAAATCCTGTTCATTGGTATACATGGAATGAAACCGCTCTAAAAAAGGCAAAAGAAGAAAATAAACCCATATTCTTGAGTATCGGATATAGCTCCTGCCACTGGTGTCATGTAATGGCACATGAATCTTTTGAAAATGATGACATTGCTAACATTATGAATGAGAATTTTATTAATATCAAAGTAGACCGAGAGGAAAGACCAGACATTGATGACATTTATCAAAAAGTTTGTCAGATAGCAACTGGTCAAGGCGGTTGGCCATTAAGCATTTTTCTCACACCTGATCAAAAACCATTCTATGTTGGAACATACTTTCCGATATTGGATTCGTATGGAAGGCCGGGTTTTGGAAGTCTACTAAGACAGCTTTCACAATCATGGGAAGAAAAACCACAGGACATTAAAAAAACAGCTGAAAACTTTGTAACGAATCTACAAAAAACAGAATCTGTAGCTGCCCCATCAAAGCTTGAAAAATCAATTCTTGATGAGGCTGCAATGAATTTGATGCAATTGGGTGATCAAGTGTACGGAGGTTTTGGAACTGCTCCTAAATTTCCAAATTCTGCAAATCTTTCTTACATACTTCGATATTCAAAATTATCTGGAATTTCTAAATTCCAAGAATTTTCACTAAAAACATTAAAAAAAATGGCTCAGGGTGGGATTTTTGATCAACTTGGTGGAGGTTTTCATCGTTACTCAACTGACTCCAGATGGCTTGTCCCACATTTTGAAAAAATGCTTTATGATAATGCTTTGATTCCTATTGTTTATGCTGAAGCATATCAAATTACAAAAGACGCTTTTTACCTTTCAGTTATAACTAAAACTCTGAACTTTGTTTTGCGTGAAATGACTTCTGATGAGGGAGGATTTTACTCTTCAATAGATGCAGATTCAGAAGGAGAAGAAGGCAAATACTATGTTTGGAGTAAAAATGAAATTCAAGAAATTTTAGGAAATGATGCTGATATCTTTTGTTTATTTTATGACGTTACTGATGGTGGTAATTTCGAGGGAAAAACAATATTGTGTAACAATCTCACACTTTCTTCAGTCGCCTTCAAATTTGGCAAGACAGAAGACCAAGTAAAAAGAATATTAGATCCCTGCATCCAAAAACTCCTAGAGGTAAGATCCAAAAGAGCATCCCCCGGACTAGATGACAAAATTCTAACTTCATGGAATGCCCTAATGATTAGTGCATTTACCAAAGGGTTTAGGGTTTCAGGCGAAAAATCATTTCTAAATGCTGCTGAAAAAGGCCTTTCCTTTATTGAAAACAATTTAATTCAAAATGGAAAACTCTTACGAACCTACAAAAATGGAACTGCAAAAATTCAGGGATATCTTGAGGACTATTCCTATCTTATCAGTGCAATACTTGATGTATTTGAAACAAATCCTGAACTAAAATATCTTGAAACTGCAAAAACTTTAGGAAATTATCTAATAGATCATTTCTGGGACTCTGAGCACGGTAACTTCTTCATGACAGATGACAGCCATGAAGAATTGATTATTCGTCCAAAAAGCAATTATGATCTTTCAATGCCCTCTGGAAATTCGGTGGCAGCCAACTGTCTTTTACGAATGTATCATTTAACTCAAGAAAAAAAATTCTTGGATATCTCTTTGAAGACTATGGAATCTCAAGCCTCTTTGGCAGCAGAAAATCCATTTGGATTTGGGCATTTACTAAATACAATTTTTATGTATTTAGAAAAACCACTTGAGATAACTATCTTAAATCCTATTAATTCTGAAATTGTGAAATACTTAACAGCAAAGTTTCTTCCCGAATCAATCATAGTTTGCGTTCAAAACGAAAACCAAATAAAAAATTTGAATAACATACCATTCTTTACAGGAAAAAACTTTCAAATTGAAAAAACAACTGTTTTTATTTGTAAAGACTTTAGTTGTTCTTTACCGTTAGAATCTATTTCTGAGATAGAAAAACAACTCTAAGAAATTTTCTTAAGATTTATTTCAAGTTTTTCTCCAACTTGAGGCCTTCCCATTCGTTCGTATCTATTTTTTGGCATAGTGATAGTTATTGTAGTATGCTGGTAACTTTTCACTTTGATTGTAGGTTGGGCTTGAAGTATTGCCTCTAATATTGGAGTAACTTGTTCTTTCATTTCAGGGTCTAATTTTTTTGCAATAGATTCCATTATCAGTTGTTTTTGAGAAACCGGTTCGGTATGAACATCTTCTTCAAGGGCCATTTGCACAATTTGACCATTATCCACAATTTGCTGAATTCTATATTCAGTTATTTCTCCCATGATTTGATTCTTTGATTATTCTCATTTATCTTTAGTGGTAATTATATCAAAGCAAATTCAGTATCATCTTCTAAATTAATTGCTGTGCATTTGAACAGAATTAGTGTTTGTCATTAATTACACACAGTGAATTTAATCAGATTCTTTTCTAGTTATCTTCTGGCTGGTCAGCGTAAGTATCTTAATCGTAAAGAGGATAGAGTAATTTCAAAAGATGAATCAACCTTTATTGTAGAGATTGGAAAAAAATCTGAATTAAGGGAGGTAATGGAAGCTCAAAAACGTTCTGTTACACTGGGATTTCAATTAAATGATTCAGAATCTATAACGTTTCAAGATAGATTAAAACTACAACAAAAAGAAAAAAAAACAGGTTGGTTAGAAGCAATGAAGTCTATACGTTGGGCATTAGATGCAGCAGGAAACACAGGACAGTACATAAGATATACCAATATGAAAATTGAACAACATAATCAGGAAATTCAAAATATCAAGAAATTACACGATAAATTTGATAAAGAAGTTGAAATGTTACAATCTCAAAAATTGGAAAATATTATTCCTGACAAAAATACTCTCGTCACAATGGATATACCTGCAATTACTTCTATGCTAAATCAACTATTGTTAGGTAAACGAAATTCCAAATCAAAGTTAAAGAAATTAGAAGATAACTGTTCATTAGCAGAAAAAGAACTAGAATATCAAGAGTTACAAATAGAAGATGTCCGTGAACTCTTAAAAGAGTTCCAGTATCAAGAAAACAGTTCTTCTCATAAAGCTAATGAAATTAATGCACTAAAAACTATCAAAAATGAATTACACCATATAAGTAAAGATAGGAATGTGGAGAAATTATCTAATGCCATTGATGTCTTAGCATCATCTTTAGACGCAAAATACTGACTAGAACTTTTTTGAAAATCTCTAAATTACTCGGTCTATTGCTGTTCCATCATATGGTTTGTAAATAATATCTGATGCCTTAAGATCTTTTAGCTTCTTCTTAGTAGATGGTGAAAAATCAGCTGTTACCATAATAATTTTCGCGTTTGAATCAATCTCCCTTATCTTCTGTAATGTGTAAAATCCGTCAAAGTTTGGCATAATTACATCTAAAAATACTACATCTGGCTTTAATTTCTTGTATAGCTCAAAACCTTCTTTCCCATCTTTTGCTTTACCAATGACATTGACTCCTTTGTTTTCCAAGTAATCAGAAAACATTTCTACTGCATCTGGATCATCATCAACTACTAGTGCTGTTGCATTTTTTAGAATTCTGGTCTTGCTCTTCTTTGAATCATTAGCAGATGAACCCTTTTTATCAATTTTTATCTCTGCTCCCATTTTCCACATAAATCTACATAGACTTTGCATGTTTCCTGTAATCTCATCTGAATTCGTAATAAGTGCAGAATCATCAGATGCATGAATCCTAGATGTCTTTGAAGTATATCCAGACATTATAATTTGTGACGAATTACAAACAATTCTTCCCTGTGAAGGTAGTTTTGCAACTTTGAAATGATCTAATCCAAGATTTTTTACACAATCAGTTTTTTCAGAAACTTCAAATTCGGTCATAAGTTTAATGTCGACTTTTCTTTTTAGAGCTTTTTTAATTGTTTCAGGAATGTCTGTGTAATACATTCTAATCAAATCAGATGTGGATGTCACTAAATACAACTCGTCTTTTGTATCTTCAATAATTTTTTTTATTTCATTGTAAATATTATCTCTGCCAGAAATTACTGATAGTTTTGGAAGATTAGTTTCTACAGTATGGCCTTTTAATTTTTCTAAATTCTCAATTAATCTAGCTAGATTTTTCTCTAATCTTTGAATTCCAGATTTTTTCTTTTTTAGTAATTCACCAAATACTGTCGTTGGATCATTTGCTGAAAACAAAATTGGTGATGAAAGTGTTGATGTTACAAAACCTTGATTTCTTAGATTTTCTAAAATTTTGTATCCTTTTACTCGGTCTGTATTTGTATAGTGGCTAATTTCACTAACCTTGCCAGTTCCTATTCTCAATAATCCAACATAGAATCTTGCCTCTTCCTCAGTAATTCCATAATCTTCAAGAAGTGGCATTACTACCTCTTCCTCAGGTAAGATCAGCTCTTGACTCTCCATATCAAAATTATGAGCAATTTATGACATATCTGCCCATGTGTGGGTAGAACGAACGAACTTTTTGAAGAATTTTATTCGTTAAGAAGGGATTTTTCTACCAGATTTTTTCTCTGAGTAAACGTTTTGGGCACTTTTGGTATTTGAACCATGAATACAGTAGGCTTATTTCTGACAGACAGTGTTCCCCCATGTTTTTCTATGATACTTTTACAGCTGGCTAGTCCCAAGCCAGTTCCAGTTTGTTTTGTAGTAAATAGTGGCTCAAATATCTTTTCAAGGTTAGTATCTAAAATTCCCGGACCTGAATCTTCTATTTCTATGAAAACATCATCGTTTTTATCAATTATTCTAATAGTAATTTCTCCACCGTCTTGAATTGCCTGACTTGCATTTTTTAATAGGTTAGAAAAAACAACTTCCAATCTATAAGGGTCACATAGTGCAGTTGCAGAATTTTTAGGTAAATTAATTTTTACAGATTTTGGAATGTCTGTACTTAAAACTGCAGATTCTAATATAGTAATAATTGAGCTTGATTGTACTTTGAGATCTGCAATGTTTACAAAGTCAAGAACATCCTCAATTTGATGAGACATTCTTGATACTGCTCTTCCTACCATCGCTAATTGATGATTTACCCTTTCATCCATGTTGTCATTTAATCTTAGTTTCAATATTTCCATTGAATTTTTAATTACAGAAAGTGGATTCCTAAGATCATGGGCCATTCGGCTAGATAAGTTTCCAATTGATGATAATCTTTCAGACATAATGACTTCTCTATTCAATTTTTCTAACTCTCCAGACATTATATCAATATCTTTTCCAAGATCAGCGATTTCATCATTTCCTTTAATCTCTGCTTTGATAAATTCCCCTTGAGCAATTTTATGTGTAGTTTTTCTAAGTTTGAGTAGTGGACGAGAAATTGATTTTGTAATAATATATTTGATGGCTAGTGTTGATGCAATGAAAATATTTAGTGCGATAATGATTTGAAGAGTAGTATCACTTACAAGTGTCTCAATTGTTTGCTGTCTGTTTTCTATAAGGGGTTCAATAAATGACATTGCTGAAAAAATTGCTTTGTTTAGTTCTACTTCAGTTTTTATAAATTGGTTTTTTAATTCTAATATATCATTCGTATCACCTCCACGTGCTGCCAAGGATATCATTTTGTTTGATGTGATTATCATATCATTCCAATTTTTGGAAATATCTTCACGAAAAACTTTGTTTTCAGGAAAATTTTCTTTCATTAGAATCGTATATCGTGTAAAAGCTTCTGTGAATAATGATTTTGCAGTTTCCATCTCAAACATTTCATATTCTAATTGTTCTTCTAAAACAAATAATTCTTCAGAGATTTCTTCATCAAGTAGATCATCTTGTACAAGTAAAGTATCTACAGTAGCAGATGATACTAGTGAGACTGCTAACCTCATATCTTTTAGGGCATCCCATGTGGGTAATGTTTCTGAACTTAAATCAAGGAAGCTATCCTGGACAGTAATTGTATTTGAAACTGCTATGGATGAAACCATACCAATTAATCCTACTAACAAAATTATCTCTAAGGAAAACTTGGTTTTAAGCCTCAGGCCAATCGCACCTCGTTATAGGCGTAGGTTTCTAATTCCGATACATTAGGTATCTTCTTCACCAACTCAACTCTCCAATTTTTGTGCGTGTTTTTGTGATTTAAGAAAAAGTTTGTAATCAATTACAAACACTGCCTGAATAGTCATGTTTTTCTATATAATTTGGTTAGTGCATTGGGAAGAGTGGGGTCGGTAGTTAGAATACAAGTAATGTTTCTAACGATTGTTTTGGTTAGCTCGTCTATGGTTGGGTTAAACCATGTTGGATTAGCTACAGGATCAGGTGCCTTCATCGATGATTTTGTTTCTTCAGGTAGTGGAGGATTGAATTTTCCTATGGGAATGGAATTTGGTTCTGATGGAAATCTCTACGTAACAAGCAGAAACACAGATGAGGTATTACGATACAACGGTACAACAGGTTCCTTCATTGATGATTTTGTTTCTTCAGGTAGTGGTGGATTGAATAAACCACGTGGATTACTATTTGGTCTTGATGGACATCTGTATGTAAGCAGTAGAGATAGCGATGAGGTACTACGATACAACGGTACATCCGGTGCCTTCATTGATGATTTTGTTTCTTCAGGTAGTGGTGGATTGAATAGACCACAAGGCTTGGTATTTGGTTCTGATGGAAATCTATACGTTGGAAGCGTACCTACTAGCGAGGTACTACGATACAACGGTACTACAGGTGCATTCATTGATGATTTTGTTTCTTCAGGTAGTGGTGGATTGAATAGACCACAAGGCTTGGTATTTGGTTCTGATGGAAATCTATACGTTGGCAGTAAAAATACCAATGAGATACTACGATACAACGGTACTACAGGTGCATTCATTGATGATTTTGTTTCTTCAGGTAGTGGTGGCCTAGCAGCACCTAGAGGCTTACTTTTTGATTCTGATTTCAATCTTTATGTAGGGAGTGAAACCAGCGACGATGTACTACGATACAACGGTACAACCGGTACCTTCATTGATGATTTTATTTCTTCAGGTAGTGGTGGGTTGGATGTAACTCAATCTTTACTAATTGGCCCTGATGGAAATTTCTACGTTATTAGTAGAGGAACTAATGAGATCTTAAGGTATCAAGGATCAATTTCTATTATTCCAAATAATAATAGTAATAATGATGATGAAGAACTAATTGAGAAAATAAAAAAACAACGGGAAGAAATAAGAAATAAAAATGAATTAAATGAAAAAAGGCAAACTCTTTATGAAATTAAAAAAGATCTAAATAGTTTTAAGAAGAAATTAAATGGTGAAGAGAAGCAAAAAATCAAAACTCTTGTCAGTGAAATCAAAGAAATTATCAAAAAATTAAATGAAAACCCTGAATATGACAAGGAATTCAAAAGAATTCTTAAACAAGAAATGAAGAAAACTAAATTAAAAATTAAAAATGATATGACTGCTCATGAAAAAATATCAAAGAATAAAGTTGATCCAAAAATTAATTCTCTTTTAAAAAGTGATAATCCAGAAATTGATGCTAAAAAATTAGGGCTACAGTTAAAAAACGGCAAAATAAAAATTGTAATTAAACTATCGGATGCAAATTCAAAAGTTTTCGATACATTAGACTCATTTGGCAAAATTCATGTAAAAAAAGGTAAACATGTTCAACTAACAATTAATCTGAGTGATCTTTTCAAACTGCGTTCAATTGATGGAATTGAAAAAATTAAAGTCCCATTTTCGGCCATTCAGTATGATATTTTTCCCTAGCTAACGATTTAGGCACAAATTTTCCTAATTTGAGCGTGTTTTTGATATTATCTCGGGTTTGTAATGGATTACAAACACAGTATGATGTAGCATACTGACGTATTCATTTTAGTTTCAAACATGGTAAAGAACGGTAGTGTAACCAAAGTAATGATAATATTCTTAGGAGTAACTCTACTAGGTTCATCTTTTACTGCTTTCAGTACCCCTGTTTTAGCAGCTGGATCAGGTGTCTTCATCGATGATTTTGTTTCTTCAGGCAGCGGTGGTCTTGATGTGCCAAAAAACCTAGCATTTGGTCCTGATGGAAATCTGTATGTAATCAGTTTTGCACATGATAAAGTAAAACGATACGATGGAATAACTGGAGCATACCTAGGTATCTTTGTTGCAAGTGGTGATGGCGGCCTAGACGGCCCTCAAGGATTAGAGTTTGGTCCTGACGATAATCTCTACGTTACAAGTGAATATACAAATGAAGTTTTACGATACGATGGTTCCACTGGTGCATTCATTGATGTTTTTGTTAGTGGTGGATTAAGCAATCCACAAGAATCTATTTTTGGTCCGGATGGAAATCTATACGTTTCAAATTATATCGCCGATACAGTAGTACGTTTCAATGGAACTAGTGGTTCCTTCATAGATGTTTTTGTTTCTGCAGGTAGTGGAGGATTGGATAGAGCTCAAGGTTTAGAGTTTGGTCCAGATGGAAATCTTTACGTTGCAAGTGAAAACACTGATGAAATTTTGCGATACAACGGCGCCACTGGTGCTTTCATGGATATTTTTGCTACTCCTTCTGGTATGATGCACAGTGTAAAAGATCTGACATTTGGTCCGGATGGAAATCTATACGCAACTGATAATCAACATAATCATGTAGAGCGATATGATGGTTCAACTGGAGCAAAAATTGATCGATATGTTTCTGGTGGTGATGGTGTTCTAAAGTATCCTCAAGGTTTAGTTTTTGGTCCTGATGATAATCTTTACGTTACTAGTGAAAATACAGATGAAATTTTACGATATGAAGGACCATTAGGGGTAGTAGATAGTCCCCCCTCAATAAACATCCCAAATCCAGCAGATGGTTCTAGTTATGTTTTTGGCACATTAGTTAATTTTACAGGTACTTCAGTTGACTCTGAAGATGGACCTCTGCATCATACCATATCTTGGAGTTCAGACATTGATGGAGTATTGGGCATAGGCGGTCCTCCTTTTACAAATGTTGCTCTCTCAATTGGTACTCATACTATAACAGCAGATGTAACAGACTCATTTGGCAACTCTGCTTCTGATTCTATCTCAGTTACAATTACTGTAGATTCTCCTCCAACAGTAAACATTACCTTTCCAGATGACAATGACAGCTATGTTGCAGGAACTCCCATTACATTTTCAGGCTCTGCTACTGATCCAGAAGATGGTGGACTTTCAAATCTAATCATATGGACTTCAGATGATGATGGTCTCATTGGCATTGGTAGTTCAATAGTAAATTCATCTCTTTCAGTTGGTTCTCATGTAATTACAGCCTCAGTTACAGACTCTTTTGGCAATACAGATTCTCATTCACATCCAATAATGGTAACTGCAGCTGTGAATAATCCACCAACCGTATCAATTACCACTCCAGCTGACAATGACAGCTATGTTGTAGGAACATCGATTACATTTTCAGGCTCTGCTACTGATCCAGAAGATGGTGGACTTTCAAACACAATTTCATGGACTTCAGATATTGATGGTTCAATTGGAGCTGGTAGTTCATTTTTCATGTCTACTCTAACAATTGGAACTCATACTATTACTGCAACAGTTACAGATTCTGATGGGAACACTGTTTTTCAATCAAATACAATAACCGTTAATTTAGGTGGAACCCCAACATTATCAATTACAAACCCAGCAGATAGTTTTGTTTCTATAGATGGTTCTTCCCTTACATTTTCAGCCTCTGCAACAGATCCTGAAGATGGCGGCCTTTCAAACTTGATATCCTGGACTTCAGATATTGATGGCTCAATTGGAGTTGGTAGTTCATGGTCTGTGTCTACTCTCTCAGTTGGCACACATACAATTACTGCAACAGTTTCAGATTCTGACTTTAACACCAGCACAATTTCAATTACAATTACTATAGGCGTAATTATCGAGGAATCTACCACTTTGATATGTCATTTCCCACCTGGAAATCCAACAAACTATCATAATCTAATGATTGGACCTAGTGCATTAATTGCTCATAAAGCTCATGGTGACAAGTTAGGCTATTGTGATATTGATGAAGAAGAACGAGAGAAATTAATAAAAATTAAAAAACATAGGGAAGAAACTAGAGATAAAAACATTCTAAAAGAAAAACGAAACGATCTCAAAGAAATCAAAAAAGATCTAAATGATTTAAAGAAAGACTTGGATGGATTAGATAAACAAAAAATAAAAATTA
>BFAR01000139.1 GCA_008974855.1 archaeon MnTg01 | reverse complement strand
ATGACGTCACCAGGAGCTGCTTTGAGATAATCCATTGCGTCTGGTCCTATTCTAGCTCGTTTTTTGCCAACATCTCTTTGTTTTGCTTCTCCTATTCTCATTTGTAATGGCTCTTCTTTTCGTGCCACTTTACACACCTATTTCATATCAACTGACATTCGGCTCATATTCAGTACTTCCATTTCACTTGCTCCCTCAGTATTCCTAATTGTTTGTTCTAATGAATCCATTTGACCTTCTTTATCATCTACGATAAACTCACCTTTAAGGAAGTGTAATCCAAAAGCTAACGGTTCCTTCTCAAATCTTCTTAATGTAATTCCATCTTTAAGCGATGATCGGATTTTTTTTGCAAGTTCATCTAAATCTACTTCAGTTCCAGTAGGAAGTATTTTTACTATTAACAGAAGTTGTGCCATTTTGCTAAGGTCCTGTAAAATTGCATGAATTACAAGTATACGATCTTGCAGCTTCTCTACAACTTTGACATCTCCACATTAAAACCGAGCCACATTTAGGACAGTTGAATTTAACGCATTTGTCATTTGGCATAATATGTCTTTTACAACAACTACATACTGGCAACGTAATTGCAGAAGACATAATCAGCTCACTTTGCAAGTTGAATTTATACCTTGCTTACAAGAACACACTAATCTTACGACAGTAAATTTTTCATTTCATTAGCCATGATAATTTGTGCTGCTTTGAATGAACCCTTTACCCCAAGTAATTTAATGATTGAACTAGTATGAAAATCAAAATCGTCTTTATTTGAAATCTCTTTTAAAATTTCAGGAGTCACTGAATCAAATAATTTGTTTATTGCATCATTATCAAGTCTTTCAAGTATTTTTCTTGCAAGTAATTGTTTTTCAAATTCTTTACCAAACTTTTTCATCCACATTTTTTGATATTCATCAAGCTCATTTTCATTTTTGGATTTCAAATATTTTGAAATCGCTCTTCCAGCAAAAATTCCTCCCATTCCACAAGAATAAATTCCACCTGCTGTTGTGGGTTTTGACTGTCCTGCCGCATCTCCAATAATTACAATATTTTTTGATACGAATTTCTTAATTGGACCTTTAATCCAAATTGGAGCAAATATTTTTCTAATTGTAGAAGAATTTCCCTTTCTAAAAAGAAATTCTTGAATTGCCTCGGATGCGTTAATTCCTTTACCTGCAACGCCGACCTTTCCTATTCCATCTGAAGATGGTATAACCCATGCAAAAAAACCAGGATATTTTTTTTGATCAAAATATACTTCTACTTTTCCTTTCTTAATCCAATCAGCATAAACTTCGTATTGAGCTGATGAAATAATTCCAGTCCGATCTTTATTAATTAGAGAAGAAACTCCTCTGGCATCCACAATTATCTTGCAATTTATTTTACCATCTGAAGTGTTTACTCCATCTACTATGATTTCTTTGAAACTTGTTCTGACTCGAATCTCTGCACCATTTTTCTTTGCTTGAAGAGCAATTTGCTTATCTAATTCTCTCCTGTTAATTTCAACCACCTTTTGTTTTTTAGATTCAATAGAAAATTTCTTACCTAAAGGAGAAAAAATCTCCGCTGCTTCAATGTGGTGAGCAAGAGTATTTCTATGTGGTACAATTCCTAGCTCTTCCAAAGCAGAAATACTTACTAAACCTCCACAATGTTCAGGGGTACCTATTTCATAATCCTCTTCTAAAACCAATACGCTATTACCCATATTTGCCACTTCTCTTGCACATAACAGACCTGCAATACTCCCACCTGCAATAATTACATCATAGTACATGTTTACAATTAATTGTACAATTATTTAATTCAAAAGTTTTTCATCTACCTCTTTTATCACTTGTTTTATGAGTGAAATTAAACAAGTAATTGTAGTTAGAACAGATCTTGAAATGGGTAAAGGAAAGATTGCAGCTCAAGTAGGGCATGCCTGTGTATTAGGCGCAGAAAACGTAAGAAAATCTCATCCTGAGTGGTTTGATAAATGGTGGCTTGGTCAAGAAAAAATTGTTCTCAAAGTTCCTGGCCCAAAAGAATTACAAGAAATAAAAAAACATGCAATTGATTTGGATTTACCATGGTCTGAAGTTACAGATGCAGGTCATACTCAAATTGCACCTGGTACTACAACTTGTATTTCATTAGGACCTGGACCAGAAGAAAAAATCAACAAAGTTACTGGGGACTTGAAATTATTGTGAAAAAATTATACTATTAGGTTTATCACTTTATTGCAATAAGATATAACAAGGCAATCATGAATTTTCCAATGTGAAGAAAAAAACAAAGGGAATCGTATTTTTTCTTTTTGTTGGAGGAATAATGCTGACCTCAGGAGTTGCAATTGGAATTCCAGGTCTCATCCCTGAAGATTCTGTTTCAGTTAATACCCCTACTGGTACCCCGTTAGATAATTTTCCTGATGTACAGCGTGCACAATTTTGTAGTTCAGAAGATTCTGCAAAATCTAATCACTATGTTAAAGAATACAAAATTCCAACTCAGTGCACTCAACCTTTGGCCATAACTTCAGATCCAGATGGAAATCTATGGTTTACACAAACTAATACCGGCCAAGTAGCAAAGTTTGATCCTATCACTGAACAATTTACTGAATATGAAAATCCAAGATGGCCACAAGGAGCACGCTCTATGATGTGGGGTATTGATTATTCTCCTGATGCTAGTATTTGGTATACTGAAGAACAAACCGATGGAATTTGGCAATTCTCAATCCTTGATGAGCAATATACGAGAACTGATTTTCCTAAATCCGCTGATTCATTACCTCAACGTTTGTCTATTGAAGGATCACAAATTATAGTAAACGACTTTACTGGAAGCAAGCTAAGCCTTTTAGATATAGTTCAAGACACAGAGGGCATTTCCTTTTTGAACATTCCCTCTCCTGTTGAAAATTCTTTTACCGCAGCATTTGCAGTTGACTCAAACAAAGATATCTGGTATACTAATTGGGTTTTTCAAGGTGGTGGAGTTTTGGCAAAACTTAACCAAGAAAAAATAAGTGATATGGGAACAAACGAAGATGACCTTTTTGATCTAATTGACATTTACACTTTTCCATCTGGCATGAATACTCCAAATGGAATTGCAGTAGGTGATGATGGAAAGATTTGGATTGTAGATACATCAAGTAACTTTTTCTTTAGCTTTGAACCTGACACCGAATCCTTTACAAAGTACATTACATCTGCCCCCCAACTTTCTTCTTACGGAAATTCATCAGGAGTAATAAAAAATCCTGTGTCACGACCTTACTGGGCAGCGTTTGACGAGAACGGAAGACTTGTTTTTAATGAGCAAACTGCAAATCGAATTGGAATTTTTGATCCTACAAAAGAATCACTAGTTGAATATTTGATTCCATCAAATAATCCTAACTGGGCCGATTGTGAAGGAATTGAAAACTGTGGATTAGTACAAGTATTTGATTTTACAATTTTAGATGAAAAAATCTGGTTTACAGAATGGGTTGAAAATAATATTGGAGTTGTAGATAGATCATTGCCACTTTATTTTGATGTTGAATCTGACAGACAAAAAATAATATTGAAAAAAGGAGAACAAACACAACTTAATTTATTAATTATTCCAAATATTTCTGACATTCCTAATCTTTCTGTAACGTCTTTAACTACTGCACCATTTTCAGATCTAATTATCAGTCATGATGCACCAAACGTATTTCAACTAAATGATGGTTCTACAAGAACAGTTGAAGTAACTATATCTGCTAGTGAAAATGCAATACCCGATGTACATAAGATTCTACTAAGTGCTCAAACTGATGACTTGACTGTCTCACAATTTGTAACTGTGATAATAGAACAGTGATTCCAAATATTGATTTTGAAATAGGAATATCAGTTTACAGTACAAACTTCAAAGGATGTGGGGGTAAAATTCGTACCCA
>BFAR01000138.1 GCA_008974855.1 archaeon MnTg01 | reverse complement strand
TCAGACCTCTTGCATCAGGTTTGTTAGAAATTACGACTTTGGGATTAATTGGGATTTTTTTCTTTTTAATGGATTTCAAAATAGCCTCCATATTACTTCCTCTTCCAGAAATCAATATTGCAAGATTTTGCAAGTATAGTCAAAACTTATTCAATCCTGCAATTTATATCAAATCTTGTTATCGTGATTTTGTTTGCCACTAGCTTTACGTATGACAAAAAATGGTATTGTATACAAGAAAAATTCAACCCAGGTCTATCTTGATCCGAGAAATGTTGTTTCGAATGGTGTAAATTTCATATCTCACGCTCATTCTGATCATCTTCCTTCAAAAAACGGGGGTAAAATATTGTCATCTATGGAAACTAACGAAATTGCACACGTTCGTGGTTTTAAAATGGAAAACTTTGTTGATGAAATGGATAATTTTTCGTTAATTGATAGTGGCCATATTTTAGGAGCAAAAGGACTTCTATTTGAGGATGTATTTTACACAGGAGATATTTGTACAAGAGACCGAGCATTTCTAAAAGCAGCAGTAATTCCAAAATGTAAAACATTAATCACTGAATGCACTTTTGGTTTACCTGAATTTATTTTTCCTAAAATCGATGAAATAAAACGTAAAGTTAATGAAATAATCTCTGAACTTTATTCAAAAGGAATACCAGTTATTTTACTTGGATATCAGTTAGGAAAATCTCAAACCATCTCTAGTTTATTTGGACATTGGAAACCACTGTATTATCATGATTCTGTAAAAAAAATGAATGATCTACATAGAAGGTTAGGGGTTAATTTAGAAGAAGTACTTGGTCACTCTGAGGCAGAAGCACAAGACTTGTTATCTAAAAAACCATGGGTAATGATTGCACCAATGATGTCACAAAAAAACCAATTCATCAAACACATGAAGGAAAAATATGGCGCAATAACTATAGGATTTAGTGGTTGGGCAAAATCATCACGCTTTGCATTTGGCCGTAGATCTGATTACTCAATACCTCTAAGTGATCATTGTGATTTTAATGAGCTAGTTGAACTTGTACGAAAAACTGGAGCAGAAAAGGTGTACACTATACACGGATTTGTAGATGAATTTGCTACTCATTTAAATAAACTTGGATTTGATGCTCAACCACTACGTAAACAATCTTTAGATGATTATGTTTAACTCTGTTTTACTATGATTTTTTCTTTTTGTGTTTGTTTGAAGTTAATTCGATTGCCAACTTTAATTGCAATTACAGCAAAAATGAAAATACCTCCAACAAAAGCTGCCACAGCTAAACTGAAGTAATTTTCTGAACCAATTGTCACTGTATAATTAGGATCGCTCAATAGAAAAATTTCAGCAATGCCCATTGACAACATTAACTGTAATTGGGTGATGGGAAGGATGATCATTTCATCCCTTCCTTTTTTTGATGAGTTTGCCCCTCCATTTTTAATGCCGAATACCATTAGTTTAGAAAATCAATAAAGAGACTGGAATTTTTTTGATTATACCTGTTCCAAAGTGGAACATTAACGATTAGCTTAAGTAGGATTTTTTATGTATTATAGTATGGATGAGACCTTGGGTTTTGCTTTATTATCAATTGTAATTATAGGACTAATTATTTCACCATCAATTTCAAGTATTAATGCAGATAATCACGAAATAATGTCTCCAAGGGAACAAATGGAATCCGGAATTGATGCAGAAGACGTTGTTTGTAAGTCAGGATTAGTTTTGATGGTTCGTTCAACTAATGGTGCTGCTGCGTGTGTTAAATCATCTACTTCGATGAAGCTATCTGGTGCTGGATGGGGTGACGTTATTGAAGCTACCATGGAAGAAAAACAGGAAGAAGAACAAATGGAAGAAGAAAACCATGATAAAGAAATTGTTTTGGAAGAAGAATTGTCAATGGGAGAACAAGAACAAATGGATGAAAATTCTAATCAGACAATAATTCAATTAGAAGAAGAAATTTCTGCAGGAGAAGAAGATTCACTTTCTGATGAATCCACTCAAGAAGATGTTTTTACTATTGGTGGAATTGATTTGTCAATGGCAGCTCCTGTAGAAGGTCAAGACGATGCGCCAATTACAATAATTGAATTTGGGGATTACCAGTGCCCAAATTGCAAACAATGGTTCCAAAAAGAAAAACCATCAATTACCTCTAACCATATTCTTTCTAACACAACAAAACTTTACTTTGTTGATGCTCCATGGGCTGGAGACGATTCATCTACTGCTGCTGAAGCATCCTATTGTGCTGATGATCAAGGAAAATATATGGAATATCACTCAACATTATACAATAATCAAGGAGGTATACAAGACGGTTGGGCAAATTCGGATTCATTAAAACAATTTGCAATAGAACTTGGACTTGATTCAGAAATGTTTGACGAATGCTTAGATTCTGGGAAATATTCTGATAGGGTTTCTTACAACAAAGAAGTGGCAACTTCTAATGGCGTTGGAGGTACTCCTCATTTCTTTATAGTAGGACCTGATGGCATAGTTAAACAAATTACAGGACCTCAACCTTCAGTAATATTTGATGTGGAAATTTTTAAACTCGGCTATTAAATTTTATTTTTTATCAGAAAAAGCTAGCTAGTATTAATAAGTAAATTCTGAGAATTTTAAAAAATAATGTTGTTGGTATGCCCAATGTGTAAAAGGGGAAAAGACATCCCTTTTGATTTTAAGACTGATAGGCCACAAAAGGGAATTAAATGTGAACACTGTACTACTCAAATCACTTAGAAAATATTTTGAGCCTATTGTAAAACTCTAGGAATTCTTTTGACCAGATGAGCAATTGACACTCTTCCTGGTCCAGCCGCAATTATTGTCAATGCAACTGCTAACATAATCATGTCCCATTCAAAACCACCATTAGAGATGAAAAATTCTTCAATTCCTCTAATGTGAAATATTGCGCCAAGAAGAATAATTGAAAAAATAATTCCAGTAATTCTAGTGAGAACGCCTGTTATTAGGAATATGCTTCCAATAAACTCTGCAAGAGCTATTGGTAACCGCATTTCTGGTGGGAGTCCAGCCATATCTACTAACCATCCTTCCCAACTCGGATCAAACTTTTTGAGACTGTGCACAAGAAAGGTCACTCCTAACGCAGCACGTATACCAAAGTGAGTAAGATCATGCCATTTGTTTTCTTTTAGAGTCGCCTCAACTAGCATTTGTCATCAAAATCTTAATTTTTCTTAAAAGCCTTTATCCAAATTAATTCCAAATTAAGGCACATAAGCAATTTGGAAGAATTCTTTAATATTTTCTAAATAATTTTACATTGATTTGCTAAAGTACATAATTACT
>BFAR01000137.1 GCA_008974855.1 archaeon MnTg01 | reverse complement strand
ATTCCTATTTTATCAGCAATTTCAGAAAGTACTGCCAAGTCGTGTGTAATTAACATAATAGACATGCCATCTTTTTTTAGTTTCTTTAAGAGATTAACAATTTGAGCTTGAATTAAAACATCAAGTGCAGTTGAAGGCTCATCAGCAATTACAAATTTTGGTTTGAGCAATAATGCTATTGCAATAATTATTCTTTGTTTCATTCCTCCGCTAAGTTCATGAGGATATTTTTTTAGAACGCTTTCATCCAAGTTAACAGATTTAATCGAATCCAAAATTAATTTTTCAGAATCTCCCTCATAGTCGTGTTCTTTTAAGACTTCGACAAACTGTTGCTTTATTGTATAAACTGGATCAAGTGAATTCATTGCTCCTTGAAAAACCATTGAAATTTTTTTCCAACGATAATCATTATCAAACTTTGATTCTGTTAGATCTAAGATTGATTCTCCATCAAAGGTAATTTTTCCTGAAATAATTTTCCCTCCTTGAATCATTCGAATTAAGGATAGTCCCAAAGTGCTTTTTCCACAAGCACTTTCTCCTGCAATTCCAATTGATTCTCCTTTTTCTAATGAAAAATTTACATCTTCAAGTGCATGTACTTGGCCTTTTGAGGTTTGGTATCTTGTGGTAAGACTAGACACATCAAGAAATGTCATGATTTTTTTATAATATACTAGTAGATTTGACTTTTGCAAGAAGGGATATATGCAACTTTAAGCAAGTGAGAAAAAGTCGGCCGTAATGCAGTTTAATCGTACTCATAACATTGAAGATTTGAATTCAGGAATGGTTGGTCAAAAGGTCATTTTTGGAGGATGGATAGAAGATCTTCGAAAACTAGGAAAAATGATGTTTCTCACAGTTAGAGATGTTACTGGATTAACTCAAGTTATTGTCAAAGATGATGATGTAATCAAGGAAGTTGAAGGCATAACTCGTCAAAGCGTCATTAGAGTTGAAGGAAATGTTCAGGAGACTCAAGCACGAGATTTTGAGTGTGAGGTAAAAGCCGAAAAAATTGATGTCCTAGCAAAAGCTGTTCATCCTCTACCTATAGACCCTATCGGAAGACTAGAAAGCGATATTGACAATCGATTAAATGCAAGAGCGCTAGATATGCGCAATCAAAAAACTGCGTCAATTTTTAAGATAAGACATCATGTATTGGCCTCACTTCGAAAAAGTTTAACAGAGAAAAAATTCATTGAAATTAACACTCCAAAACTAATTGGGAGTGCTAGTGAAGGTGGCGCAAATTTATTTTCGCTAGATTACTTTGGCAAACAAGCGTATCTTGCACAGAGTCCTCAATTATACAAAGAACAAATGACTATTGGGTTAGAAAGAGTTTATGAAATTGCATCATTTTATCGTGCAGAAAAATCACATACAGGTAGACATCTTAGCGAATTTACTAGCGTAGACATCGAAGCTGCGTTTATGGATTACACAGATGTGATGAATATATTAGAATCGCTAATAATTGATGTTTACAAGTATACCGCAGAAAAATGTAAAAAAGAGCAAGAAACATTGGGAATAGAAATTAAAGTTCCATCTACTCCGTTTGAGATAATTACATACTCGCAAGTGTTAGAAGAGCTAAAAGCTGAAGGTGAAGATTTGAAGTTTGGAGATGACTTACTTGATTCGCATTTACGAATTGTTGGAAAAAAACATCCTGGATTTTTCTTTTTAACAGATTGGCCCATGAAACTAAAACCATTTTACATTCGTGAAAAAGATGATGATCCTAACATTTCAAGATCGTTTGATTTACAATATGGATTTTTAGAACTATCATCAGGAGGAACAAGACTTCACGATCCTGAAAAAATCAAAGAAAGACTCAAAGAGCAGGGTCTTGATCCTTCTAAATTTACAAATCATTTGCAATCATTTGATTGGGGAATGCCTCCACATGCAGGATGGGGTATGGGTTTAGAGCGGCTGTTAACTACACTTATGGGAATTGATAATGTACGAGAAGTAATTTTGTATCCAAGAGATCCTGACAGGTTAACACCATAATTTACTCAAACTAATCTTGAGATAATTTCTTTTGTAAATTCCATCGTGGTTTTATTCCCACCGATATCTTTTGTTTTAATTCCATTTTTTATAGTATCAAATACAGTAGATTCTAACATCCCTGCAATGTCAATACATTTTTTATCGTTATTCTTCATTCCAAGCCAATCTAACATCATCTTAATTGATAGAATAAACGATGATGGATTTGCAATTTGCTTGCCAGCAATATCAAATGCCGCACCATGAACAGGCTCAAAGAGTGCAAACTCATCACCAATATTTGCTGCAGGAGCCATACCTAATCCACCAACTACTTGAGCAGCCTCATCAGATAAGATATCACCAAACAAGTTAGTAGTTACTATAACATCAAATGATTGAGGTTGTCTGATTAAATTCATCGCACAGGCATCAACATACATTTGCTCAAAGGTAATTCCTTGGTGACCAGATACTTCTTCCTCACATGATCTGGCAAATAATCCGTCAGTTTTTTTCATCACATTTGATTTGTGAACACATGTGATCTTTTTTTCATTGTTTCTTTGCTCTGCCACAATACATGCATATTTTGCGATTCGTTTTGAGGCTTTGCTTGAAATTCTTCGTAATGCGATTGAAGTATTTTCATCAATATCAAATTCATCCCCAGTGTAAAGATCTTCTGTGTTTTCTCTAACTATAACTAGATCAATATCGGATCGTAGCGCAGGCATGTTAGCAAATGATTTTGCAGGTCTAATGTTTGCATAAAGATCAAGCATTCTGCGTAATCGAACAATTACATCTGCTGCACTTTCTCCAACAGGGGCTTTAAGACAGGCATTTGATTGCTTTATAGAATTAATTGTTTCATCAGGTAAGGCTTTGCCTGTTTGTTGTAAGGCTGCATCTCCAGCTTGGACTTTTTTTATGGAAAACTGTAGATTTAGTTTATCATGTATGGTCTCCAAAACTGCGACAGCAGATTCTGAGAGTTCTGGACCAATTCCATCCCCAGTTATTAATGAGATATTATACATTTTATTTCCTTTCCTAAAACATGAGTAACGAAGCTTAAAAGATTAGTTGTCTACCTTCTTTTCTTTTAGCATCTTCTTGAGCATTATTCTGTTAATACCATCAATCATTGCCTGAACACTAGTAGTTACAATATCTTCTCCAATTGATTTTGCAGAGGCTATATTACCATAAGGATCTTCTACCTTGATTGTTACTTCACATAATGCATTGGAGCCGCCTGAAATTGATGCTAATCCGTAATCTTTTACTCTAACTTCTGAAATCTCACCAGTTAGTTTTTGAATTGCGTTGAGTGCTGCATCAACTGGTCCTACACCATAATCTGTTGCATGAACTTCCTTACCATCAATGTTTAATTTTACAAATGCATAAGGCATTGTTCCAATACCAGTAGACACTGAAAATCCAGTTAATTGTACAATTCTCTTGATGCCCCGTTCTCCAAGAATTTCACTTGCAATTGATAATAACTCAACGTCTGTAACTTGCTTTCCTTGATCACCTAATGCCTTTACTTTCTCAAGTATCTGCTTTGTTTGATTTTCATCTGGTACTATTCCATATTCTTTGAGCATGGAGTTCATGCCATGCGCCCCAGCGTGCTTTCCAACCTGAAACCATCTACGTCTGCCAACAAGTTCTGGACTAATTGGCTCATATGTCAATGGATTGCTTAAAACTCCATGAGTATGAATGCCTGATTCATGTCCAAATGCATTTTCACCAACAATTGCTTTGTTTGGTTGAACAGGAACTCCAACTAGATTTGAAACATACCTTGATGTTTCGTAGATTAATTTTGTATTAATTCCAGTCTCCCATTTGTTTTCAAATTGTAAGCATTGTAATGCCATCACAAATTCTTCAAGCGATGCATTTCCTGCACGCTCTCCAATTCCATTGATTGTAACATGTGCACATGAAGCTCCTGCTTGAATACCAGAAATAGCATTTGCTACAGCTAATCCAAAGTCATTATGACAGTGTACACTAATTGGAAGTTTGGATGCTTCAATTGCATCTTTTGTAATTTCTGCAATATACTGCGGGGTTGAATAACCTACGGTATCAGGAATGTCTATACGGTCAGCTCCTGCTTTAGCTACCTCGCCAAATACTTTCTTTAAGAAGTCCCTATCGGTTCTAGTTGCGTCTTCAGCTGAAAATTCTACTTGAAGACCGTGAGACTTGCCATATTCTACTGCCTCTATTGCTTTTTCAAGTACTTGATCACGGGTAAGGTGAAGTTTATGCTCTAAGTGAATATCAGATGTTGCAATAAAGGTGTGAATGTATTTTAATCCAGAGTCAATTGCCGCATCAATATCTTTTTTGTTAGTTCGTGCTAATCCGCAAATTTCAGCCTTCAAATTAGCTTCAGTGATCATTTTAATTCCGATGCGTTCACCTTGTGAAACTACTGGAAATCCTGCTTCGATTGCATCAACACCTAAAGTATCGAGCTTTTTTGCTATGCTTAATTTTTGATCTGGAGATAATGCAACTCCGGGAGTTTGTTCTCCGTCTCTTAATGTAGTATCAAAGATTCTAACTTTCATGCTCCACTCCTCTGCAAAGCTGCAACACCGGTTCTTGCAGTCTCCAATATTCCATATGGTCTTGCTAATTCTTCAAATGCGTTAATCTGCTCAGAGGTAGCGGTAAGCTCAACCATAATAGAGTCCTTTTTTACATCATGGACTTTGGCTCCGTATGCATTTGCTAATTTGTTAATTTCCATACTATCAGATGGTTTATTGATCTTAATCTTAAAAAGAATTAGCTCACGATGCACGGTCTTATGCTCATCTAATCTACGTACATCTACAGTATCAATCATCTTGTTAAGTTGTTTTACAATTTGTTGTATTTTTTTTTCGTCACCAACAGTTGTAACAGTCATTCTAGAAAATTCTGGGTCTGCAGTTACACCTACTGAAATACTTTCGATGTTAAAGTTTCGAGACCGAAAAAGATGAGTAACCTTGAACAAAATTCCTGGTTTGTTTTCAGTTAAAATTGAAATTATGGCCCACATAGTTATCACTAAGAAGGTAATATCATGTCCTTTAATGGTGTCCCAGGAGCTACAAATGGCAAAACATCTTCTTCAGGATTAATTGGAATATCAATTACTGTAGTGACGTCACTTTTTAATCCAACTTTAATTGCTTTTTCAAGCTCATCAAGTGATTGTGCACGAATACCTTGAGCACCATATGATTCAGCTAATTTAACATAATCAGGACAGTTTTTAAGATCAATTCCAATCATGCGTCTATCATAGAATGTTCTTTGCCATTGTGCTACCATTCCAAGCGAAAAGTTGTTTAGTAAAAATACAATTACTGGAATATTTTCTAAAACAGAAGTGGCAAGAGAATTTTCTGTCATGTTAAAGCTCCCTTCACCTGCAATATCTACAACCGCAACATCAGGTCGTGCCACCTTTGCCCCAATTGCAGCTGGGAATCCCCAACCCATAGTACCTAATCCAGTTGAACTAAAGAAGGTACCAGGATGTATTACATCAAAAAACAACGAAGCCCACATTTGGTGTTGACCTACTTCTGTTGTAGTTATGGATTCTTTTGGAAGAACTTCTCGTAATTTTCGTAAGATTTTTGCAGCAGTCATCTCACCTGATGGAAGTTTCAAATTTTCTCGCCAGTATTCCTTTACTTCTTTTACATGTTTTAACCAAGTAGTGCCCTCAGTTTTTTTAATACTCTTTTGTATGAGTAATTTCACCATTATTCTAAGGGTAGCCTGTACGTCACCTACTACTGCTACACTAGTTGTTTGATTTTTATCAATTTCAGCAGGATCTACATCCATATGAATAATTTTAAGATGTTTTTCAAATTCTTCAAATGTTCCAACGGATCTATCGGAGAATCTTGTACCTATTGCTAAAACACAATCAGCTTCGATCATGAGTTTGTTAGCCTCTGCATGACCATGCATCCCTATAGGACCAAGTGAGAGTGGATGGTTTTCTGGAAATGATCCTTTACCCTTAAACGTAGTTACCACAGGAATCATCAATAACTCTGCAATTGATTGTAATTCGGCAAATGCAGATGATATTATTGCTCCACCGCCTGATAAGATAATAGGTTTTTCCGCAGAAAGTAACATGTCTATTGCTTTTTCAATTTGAGTAATATCAGGATCTGTCCATGGATGATAACCTCTAATCTTAAATTCATCAGGAAAATTCATTGGTGCTTCGTTTGTTTGTACATCTTTTGGAATGTCAATTAAAACAGGGCCTGGTCTTCCGGTAGCTGCAATATAGAAGCCTTTTCTCACAACTTCAGGAATTTCAGCTGCAGTTCGTGGTTGAAATGAATACTTGACACAAGGATTTGCCATTCCAATTATATCACTTTCTTGAAACGCATCTTTACCAATCATATGAACTGGTACTTGACCCGTTACTGCAATCATTGGTGCTGAATCAGCTTGCGCAGTAGCTATACCAGTAAGAAGATTTGTTGCACCAGGACCTGATGTTGCAAAACATACTCCAGGTTTTCTGCTTACTCGGCCAAATCCATCTGCCATATGAGCTGCAGATTGTTCATGACGTACCAAGATGTGTCGGATGTCACTCTTGTAAAGCTCATCATACATTGGAAGGTTCATACCTCCAGGTAAGCCGAAGACTTGCTTAACGCCTTCTTTTTCCAAAGCTTTCATGAGGGCTTTACCTCCATTCATATTTTCCATAGTATTGTTCACCAAACATTATCACCATAATTTTAACTGTTAAAACTCGGCTGTAATTTTACAGCGTCAGATTGACTAGCAATACAATACTCAAAATGCTTTTTTGACTTGTTTTACTCATTCTAGTCATCTAT
>BFAR01000136.1 GCA_008974855.1 archaeon MnTg01 | reverse complement strand
ATGTCGTCTTGCCCAAGTTCGTGCATTTTCAGGAGAATAGCCAGTTGTAATTGCTTTTTGTAAATTCCAGTTTCCCGTTGGAACCCTTTCGATGATTGTATCAAGGGTTTCTGGTGGCGCGGCTTCAGTTTGTGCAGATGGTTTTGGCACTTCAGCTGGTTTTGCTGTTTCAGCTGGTTTTGCTGTTTCAGCTGGTTTTGCTGTTTCAGCTGGTTTTGCTGTTTCAGCTGGTTTTGCTGTTTCAGCTGGTTTTGGTGGTGGAGGGGGTGCTGTCTGTACTTTTTCCGCAGGCTTTTGACCAACTTGGGTTGAAAGCTTAGATAGCTTTGCCTCTAATGCTGTTATTTTAGATTCAAGATCTTTCTTAGTTTTAGTTTTAGTTTTAGTTTTAGTTTTAGTTTTAGTTTTAGTTTTAGTTTTAGTAGATTTACGCTTAGTAGCCAATGTTGAGATTACATAAGGTGTGCTTTATTTACATTTTGTTTGGATTCAAACGTCAGATTAACTGAATTTCGTAAATCTTCCAATTTTTTCCGAATCAGACCAAGTTTTATAAATATTGAAGGGCCAGTCTAAGTATTGGACGATTTTGAAAAAGAGTACCCAGGGTTTGATTGGAAAAATACTCCTGCCTACAAACATCCTGGAGGACGAAATTGTCCTTGCCCAAAACATGAGTACATTAGAGAGCAAATCAATTTTACAAAACAAGTAAACAAAAAGGGAAATGACCCCAGTAAAGTAACTCTGAAATTTTGTCCAGAGCATTATAAGGTATATCTTGACGAAGTTATTCCTGCCATGCCATTAAAATACAAATTGCTAACTAAGATCGCATTAAAGCTTGGTGCAATACAAATTCATCAATTAACTCATATGCAATCTGACATGTGTTTTTACTGCAAGTTTGGTTCTGGCGGTCATGAAAGAAAAAGCGAGCTGCCTCCAGTAGATTAAAAATTGAAAAATTAGTTTTCTAAACTGGTCCAATCAAAACTTTAGGTTTGTTTGGAGTATCATGATGACAGTTCTTTCCACATAATGGACATTTTTTTCTATCCAAAAAGATGCATTGACAAATATGTGAAACTAGATAACTTTCAGCAGCTTTGGTAAAGTCTCCAGTACCATTACAGAATGGGCATTCAGAGCCAAGTAGCTCAATTGTTCCATTTCCCTTACAGACAGGGCATTTGTCTTCAACCACAATCAAAAACCAGTTACTTTGAATTAAAAACAGTTTGTTAATAATTTTTCAAAAAAATGCGTTATATGACAAATCTAGTTAAGCTTTATACTATCATCATATCAGAATAGATGGGTGCCCATCGAGGACATTAGTCAATTTATTAAAGAACTAGAAAATGCAGGAGAGCTCAAACGAGTAAAGACTCAAGTTGATACAAACTTGGAGATTGCAGAAATTTTGAAAAGAACAATGTATGCAAATGGACCTGCAATTTTGTTCGAAGATGTAAAAGGTTACGATATGCCAGTTTTAGGTAACGCTTTTGGATCAATGAAAAGACTCGAGATTGGTCTCCAAACATCTGATTTTACAGAGATAGGTCAACGAATCGTAGATATGACAAAGATGGAAATACCATCTGGTTTTTTAAATAAAATAAAAAAACTTCCAGAACTTTCAAAGATGGGTGAGATATTTCCTAAACTTGAAAACAGTGGACTAGTAACTGAAGTGATAAATAATTCGCCTTCATTTGATAAAATTCCAATTCTAAAAACTTGGCCAAAGGACGCTGGAAAATTTATCACATTTGGCCTTGTAGCAACTAAACATCCTGAAACAGGAGTTAGGAACCTAGGCGTATACAGAATGCAAATTTTAGATTCCACTCATGCATTAATGCATTGGCAAAAACACAAGCGTGGTGCGCATCATCACGATATTGCAAAAGAAAAAGGTAAAAAAATTGAAGTAGCAATAATTATTGGAGGAGACCCTGCCACAGTTTTTTCAGCTGTTGCTCCTGTTCCTGAAGGACTAGACAAATATCTCTTTGCAGGAATTTCAAGAAAGAAAGGAATCAAAATTGTAAAATGCAGGACAATAGACCTTGAGGTACCAGCAAATGCAGAAATGGTTCTTGAAGGATATGTTGATCCCTCAGACATAAGAGATGAAGGACCGTTTGGTGATCATACAGGATACTATACTCCAAAAGAACCCTATCCTACATTTACACTGACTGGGATTATGCAACGAAAAAAACCAATCTATCTTACTACGATAGTCGGTAAACCAATACTTGAGGATTCATTCATTGGGAAAGTTATTGAACGCTCATTTTTGCCATTAATTCGAATGTTTCAACCAGAGGTGGTTGATTTTGCTATGCCTGCTGCTGGATGGTTTCAAGGAATGGCAATTATATCAATTAAAAAAATGTATCCAGGACAAGCAAAAAAGGTCATGATGGGACTATGGGGATTAGGACAGCTTGCCTTGACAAAAATGTTCGTTGTAGTAGATGCGGATGTGAACGTTCATGATATGAATGATGTAATTTGGGCAGTTACAACAAGAATGGATGCCGCTAGAGACACAATAATTATCGATAATACACCAACAGATACTTTGGATCCTGCATCTCCACGAGTGAATTTAGGCTCAAAACTTGGAATTGATGCAACTCAAAAAACAAAAGAGGAAGGGTATGAGCGAGAAATTCAAGAGCTAGTAAAAACAGATGACGCTACAAAAGAACTTGTAGATTCAAAGTGGTCCAAATATGGACTTTAATGCATGCAAACTGTATTGTAAAAATTATCTCGTTCTTCTACCTGATAGCCGATTTGTTGAATAGCACTAATAATTCTTTTATCAGTTAATTCAGTGGATCTTGAACCTGTGCAAGATACTACTTCTTCTCCAATTAGTGTTCCACCAAAATCATCTGCGCCATATTGTAATGCAATCTGAGCCATACCAACTCCATTAGTTAGCCAAGAAGATTGTATGTGAGGAATAAATCCATCTAAAACAAGTCGAGATATTGCAATCATTTTCAATAGCTGTGTACCGCCAGCACCATAACGAACAGTGTTTTCTTTTTGTAATAGAGTATTATTTGGCTCAAAACTCCATGGAATAAAGGCCATAAACCCATGGGTTTTTTCTTGTAGTTTAACAATTTTTTCAAAATGTTTGGCAATGTCACTTGTGGTTTCTACAGAACCATACATCATTGTGGCAGAAGCTTGTAGTCCAAGCTCATGAGCCTCACTCATAATCCTAATCCATTCATCACTTGTAATTTTTTTAGGACTTATGATGTCTTTAACAGAATCAACTAAAATTTCTGCTCCTGCACCTGGAATTGATTGTAGGCCTGAATCTTTTAGTCTAGATAAAATTTCTTTTGTAGATGATTTTTCAACACGAGCTATCATATCAATTTCAGAAGTAGAAAGTCCATGTACTCCAATTTTTGGATATTTTGATCTAATCATTCTAAATGCATTTTCATAATACTCTATACCAAGATCTGGGTTGTGTCCCCCCTGAATGAGGACCTGTCTAATTTTGTATAATTCCCATGCAGTTTTTACTCTGGCCTCTATGTTTTCAAGAGACAAAGTATATGCTTCATCATCACCTGGTGGTCTATAAAATGCACAAAACTTACAATCGGTTATACAAACATTGGTGTAATTTAGGATAATGTTATTTACAAATGAAGCCTTTTTTCCAAATCGCTTCTTAGTAAGATGGCCTGCTGTAAGTCCCATAAGATGAATTTCGTTTGATTCAAGCAATCTTAAACAATCATCATACTCGGGTCTTTTTCCATCAAGAGCGTTTTCAAGAATGTCACCTATTTCGCTTGAATGAATCTGTTCAATAATTTGGCTCAATTGACTTGATTTTTGTGCTTGCTAATTGATATTTAATCTTTGAGTGCATAAAAATTCTAAATGAGCTTATTGATTTGATTTTGTTTCAATCAAAAGTCACGTTATTTTTAAGTAAGGTACAAAAAGATATTCTTCATGGTTTCTGGACATGAAATTAGATTAAACCGAATTCTTCGCAAAGGAAAAATGCTTTGCATTCCAATGGATCATGGAATATCAGATGGTCCTATAGAAGGTCTTGAAGATCCACATTCGGTCATTTACAAATGTGAACATCATGGACTAACGAGTGTAATTATCAATAAAGGAATTTTAAAAACACTTCCAAAACCAACGAGGATTGGGATTTTAGTACATTTTTCTGGAAGCACGTCACTTTCCTCATTTCCTAACAGAAAGATGCTAACAGGTTCTGTTGAAGAAGCAATGAGGTTAGGTGCAGATGGAGTATCTCTTCACATAAACATTGGCGGTAAGGAAGAACCAGAAATGTTAGAACAGTTGGGAAGAACATCTGAACAATGTCACAAATGGAATGTTCCACTTTTAGCAATGATGTATCCAAGAGGAGAAAAGATCAAAGACCCACATGATCCTGAAATTGTTGCTCATGTAGCACGAATTGGAGCAGATTGTGGAGCAGATATTGTTAAGACGGTATACACAGGGGATATTGATTCATTTTCAAAAGTAGTTAAAGGCACACCAGTTCCAATTGTTATTGCAGGTGGACCCAAAGCTAAAACTGATTTAGATGTACTTCAGATGACTGAAGATGCTATGAAAGCAGGGGCAAAAGGTGTAACATATGGAAGAAATATCTTTGGACATAAATCCCCGGAACAAATGGTTAGAGCACTAGCATCTATTATCTTCAATAAGGAAACAGCTCAGGAAGCTGTAAAAAAAATTGATAAAAAATAGAGAACTTATAATTTTGCCAAAGGTATCTAAGCCTCAACTTGGCAAATTTTTACAACATCTTGAAAATGAGGGATTACACTTAGTCTATGTTGATCCGAAAATTCTTTCCAAAATCAAAACAAAGCTTTCAGCTATTTATCCATCAGCTAAAGCAAAATACGTAATTTTAGATAAAGAATCATCTACTAAACCAAAAGGAAAGAAGGTTGGCAAAAAATTCAAAGTTTTATCAAATAAAGATATTGATAATATCTTAGTTTCAGCAAAAAAAGGGTTAGATTTTGTCATAATTGAAGTAAAAGATTGGAAGATAATCCCACTAGAGAATATTATAGCTAAATTACATAAAATTCATACCAAGATATTTGCACTTGCAAGAAATCCAGAAGAGGTACGCAAGATGTTTTCGATTCTTGAGGTAGGGGTTGATGGAGTAATATTCAACACAGGATCAATTAATCAAGTTAGAGAAGTCCTAGTCTATCTTGGAAGTAAAAACTTTAAGTTACAACCTGCAAAAATTATTGAAATTAAAGAAGTAGGTGATGGCGAAAGGGTTTGTGTTGATACTGCATCAATGTTGCATAAAGGAGAAGGAATGTTGATTGGAAATAGATCAAACTTTATGTTTCTTGTTCACAATGAATCTGTTGGATCCTCATTTACATCTCCCAGACCATTTAGAGTAAATGCAGGTGCAGTTCATTGTTATACAATTGCCCCAGATGGCACAACAAACTATCTATCAGAGATAGAAACAGGTTCTGAAGTTTTGGTGCTTGATTCAAAAGGAAAGGCACGAAGAGTAACAGTAGGCCGCTCAAAAATTGAAAGGAGACCAATGCTAATGATAAAGGCACAAACAGGGGACGAGATAGGTGGAATAATTGCACAAGATGCAGAAACTATCCGTTTTGTAAAACCAAATGGACACTTGGTATCTGTTACACATCTCAAAAAAGGAGATTCAGTTTTGGTACATTCTAAAGCAGCAACTGGTAGACATTTTGGAATGGAAGTCTCTGATGAATATATTTTAGAAAAATAAACATGACTTTCAAAACGTGTGTAACAGTAGCAGAAAAAACTCCAAAAAAAATTGATTTAATTTTAAAAAGAGCACTAAAAAAATCAGAATATGCAGAATTAAGATTTGATTTTTTAAAACCAATAGAAATTCCAGAAGTGCTTGAATTAGTCAAAAAGAAATTAGGAAAATGTGTATGCACATTAAGACCGTCTTCAGAAGGGGGAAAATTTCAAGGAACTGAAAAGGAAAGAATTTCTATTTTAAAATTAATTGCGGAGTATCATCCATTTCTTTTGGATATTGAGTTTAATACTTTGAAAAAAAATAAAAATCTTCATAATTATGTAAAAAAAACTAAAACTGATATATTGGTTTCCTGGCATGATTTTAAAAAAACTCCAAGTGCTTCGTCTTTGAAAAAAATGAGCAAGCAAATGCTAAAATTTTCAAAATTTATCAAAATTGTAACAAGTGCAAAAACGATTAATGATTCCTCAAATGTACTTTCACTCTACAACAATTCTCCAAAATTAAATCTAATTGCATTTGCAATGGGAGATTATGGAAGAATGTCAAGAATCATTTGTCTTTACTTAGGTTCTCCATTCACTTATGTCTCTCTTGGAAAACCAGTAGCACCAGGACAATTCAGTTTAGAACAAATAAAGAAAATTCTCAAAAAAACATAACAATCAATTCTAAAGATTGGGTTTTAATAGATAGATAAAATCTACTAAATGAATTAGAATTACATTATGAAAGAAATAGGACGATTTTAGTTAGTTTTTAAATCAAAATACGATTTGTTCCTTGTTTGTATGATTAAACAAACTAATTGCTTTAAACGAAATATGGATATTATAATTAGAAAAGAATTTGAAAAGGATTGGAATATTACTTGCAATAGTTGTTATTTCGGGATTTGTTGCGTGGCAGGAAGCATTTGCATTTTCAGACCCTCCAACAAAGGACGAAAAACAATTTATGTCTATATTATTTTTGGCTGGATTTGTAGTAATTTATACAGGTATAATTTATGTGCGTAAATCTTCACAAATTAAACTAAAAATCAGTCAACTATAGATTTTTCAGGAAAAATTAACACTACGAACTGTGCATAAATGATATCAATAATCAAATACACTATTTTTTAGGCTTATATCATTCATTAAATTGAAAAAACTAGATGGTTAAAACATATGCTGTGATAGGAGACCCGATAGATCACACTTTATCTCCAAACATTCACAATGCAGCATTTAGAGAACTTGGTCTTGATTGTACATACATTGGATATAGAATTCCAAAAGGTGAATTAGCAGCTGGAATTAAATCATTAAAAAAAATTAAGATTAGTGGATTTAATGTAACTATTCCTCACAAAGTAGAGATGATTAAATTTCTTGATAATGTTAGTGAAGA
>BFAR01000135.1 GCA_008974855.1 archaeon MnTg01 | reverse complement strand
CCCTCTACAGAGGAGCGCCCTGAAACAAAAATTACATTATGACCAATTTTTGTAAGGTGTCGCAATGTGCTTAATGCGTCAAGATTTATTCGTCCAATTCCATTTTCAGTAATGGTACCATCTATATCAACAGCAAATGTTTTTTGTTTCAATAGATCTCATATTTCTAACCAGATAATAATTGCTCCGTAAAAAATGTCAAGATTAAATTAAACTATTATGAATTTTAGATCTATTTGTCATTAAACCCTTTTATTTCTAATATCAAAACATGAGCTGATCTAAATGGGAATTCCTGAAAAAATAAAGGCAATACAAGATGAGATGGCTCAAACAAAGATCAATAAAGCCACAGAACATCACGTTGGTTTACTAAAAGCAAAAATTGCTAAATTAAAAAGAGATCAAGAGGCAAGATCTAAAAAAACTACTGTCTCAGATGGTTTTGATGTTAAGAGAGTTGGAGATGCAACAGTTGTTTTCATTGGTTTGCCAAGCGTAGGAAAGTCTACTTTACTAAATAGATTAACTTCTGCAAAATCATCTATAGGTGCATTTCAATTTACAACTCTTACAGTTGTACCTGGGATGATGGAATACCGTGGTGCTAAAATTCAGATATTGGATTTGCCTGGTATTATTAAAGGCGCGTCAAGTGGCAAGGGATTAGGAAAAAGAGTTCTATCTGTGGCAAGGAGTGCGGATTTAGTACTTTTGATGTTAGATGTGTTTCAACCAGCTCATGAAGATGTTCTAGTAACAGAATTAGCAAATATTGGAATAAGATTAAACCAAAAACCACCAAATATTATAATAGAAAAAACTGGAATTGGCGGAATTTCAGTAGCCCAACAAGTGAAATTAACGAAAATATCTGAAAAACTTCTAAAAGACATTCTTCATGTTTATGGAATTACTAGTGCAAGAGTTGTGATAAGGGAAGATGTTGAGTCGGATCAAATTGTTGATATGTTGTCTGGAAGTAAAACATATGCCATAGCGCTTACAGTAATCAATAAAATTGATTTGGTAGATGATAAATTTCTAAAAGATTTGAAAACAAAAATCAAATCCGAATACATTACAGTATCTGCAGAGACAAACAAAAATGTGGATGTTCTCAAAGATATGATTTATGAAAAACTTCGTTTCATGCGAATCTACTTGAGGCCTAAAGGTGGAGAAACAGATTTCAAAGAACCACTAATAGCAAAGGAGGGCTCAACAGTGTTAGATATCTGTAACAAATTACATAGAAATATGAAAAAACAGTTTAGGTATGGACTGATTTGGGGAAAAAGTGTAAAGTTTGGAGGGCAAAGAGTAGGAATCAATCATATATTGTTGGATGAAGATGTATTAACCATAATCAAAACTCGTGGGTTATGAGAGAAAATTTTTTGAATAAAAGGTGTTATGATGGAAAAAGAAATTGAGTATAGATGGTGCACATATTGTATGATAAAAACAAAACAAGAAATTGTATTTCTACCAAAAATTCCTACATACAAACGTAGAAGGAAATACAAATGTACAATTTGTGGAAAGATGACTTGGTTACAAGGCAGACGGCCATCTGCAGAAAGTGTTTACTGAATTACTCAGATTACACTGTAAATTTAGAAAGATTTTATAAAATTTCAAGTAAACATCTGTGACGGAGGAGAAGATTGCTTTCCTTTGATCGAGGTTTTTTCAACAGTGAATTTTCTGTTATTTGGAATTACAGATAATTTAACGGATGTATTAATAGCATAATGAGGAGTTCCGTCAGGATTATTGAAATTTGTTGCAATTCCTACTCGGTCTAAATCAACTTTGACTTTAACAATAGTTCCATCTTCTAGTTTGAAAGATACAAATTCATTTTCTAATCGTTCGAAATCCAACATCTTAAATTCAATTTTATTTGGTTTTTGACTCATCAGTTACTACCTAGTTTTTAATCGTATTTGAACATATGATTAATACAAGTAACTCATAAGTTTGATTTGCTCTGGAGTAGTGATAATATTTTTAGAAGTTAGAATCTGTAACAATTCCTTAAACAGTATTTTATTTTCTTCTGACATTCCAGCTCCGCCTTGTTCGCCTGGTGGACCCGGAGGACCTCTAGGACCAATAGCCCCTGGAGGACCTTGTTCGCCTCGAGGTCCTTGTTCACCTGGTGGACCATGTGTACCAGATTGTCCTCGTTCACCTTGTGGGCCTTGAATACCCTGTGGGCCAGCCGGACCTTTTTCTCCAGGTGCACCTGCTTGACCTCTTGGACCTTGTGGACCTTGTGGACCTATAGGCCCTTTATCTCCTGGAGGGCCTGCCGTACCAGTAAGACCTTTTTCTCCTTGTGAACCTACTGCTCCTTTTTCTCCTTTATCTCCCGGAGATCCTGGAACTCCGGTTAATCCTTTATCTCCTGGTTTTCCTTGAGGTCCTTGAGTGCCTTTATCTCCCACAGAACCGCTTTCACCAGTTAATCCTTTTTCTCCTTTTGAACCAGATTCACCAAGTGTTCCTTTATCACCGGTAGGACCCCTGGTTCCCCGTTCCCCTGTAGGACCCTTATCACCTTTGTCTCCCGAAGAACCTTTTTCACCTTTACCTCCTTTTTCACCTGGAAAACCAGACGAGCCTTTGTCTCCTTTATCTCCCTTATCTCCAGTTAGTCCTTTGTCACCCTTTTCTCCTCTTGGTCCAGCTAGTCCTTTGTCACCCTTATCTCCAGGAGGACCAGCATCACCTTTGTCTCCCGAAGGACCTTCTGAACCTGGTGGACCTGGATCACCTTGTGGACCTGGAGATCCTGTCCGTCCTTTATCACCTATGTCTCCCGAAGTACCACGAGAACCTCGTTCTCCAGGAATACCAGGAAGATCACTTGGTGATGGAATTTCTTTCTGAATTTTTGGACTTTTAGGAGGAGCTCTTAATTCGGGTTCTATTCTAGGAGTTTCAATCTGAGGTTTTTCTGGTTTAGAAGGTATCTTTGTAGAGGTTTTAGAAATTTGTACCTCAAAAACAGAGTTTAATGAAGAAAACTGATCTGAAACTATTACCCAAACTAAAGTAGAATCTAATACAGATTTTGGGAGAGGGTTTTCTGCACTACCTAAAATTTCTTTAAACTTTTGATGTTCTACCTGTAAATGAAATTTATCCTTCCAGAGAGTTGGAAAATTTTTTGAAATAAGACTCTGCTCGGAGGGTTTTTTATCAGATATAGCTATTTGAACCTCAAAAACCCCCGAAGGTTGTTTGAATGGAGAGGTACCCTGAATCTCAATTTTGGGATTAGTAGACACTATCGTTGGTGTAATTATGAAGTATTTTTGTATTTACCATTTGAAAATTAGTGAAAAATAGTGAATACTAGGTAAATTTTAGGAATAGTATTTATCTAGAGAAAATTCGCTATAATAATCTGTATGAAAAAGCCGTTTCAAAAGAAACCAAAAGAAATCAAAGAAGAGACGAGTCTTACAGATGCAGATTATAACAGGAATAAACTTTTCAAAAAAGGCATCAACTTAATGGCAGATGAAAAACTTGAAGACGCGACTGAAGTATTTGAGCAAGTTTTAAGAATCGATCCAGATAATGTTGATGTCCTTTTAAAATTAGGATATGCAGAATTTCATTTAGATGACTATGCAAGTGCATTAAGAGTGTATGATAAAATTTTAGAAATTGATGTAACAAATTCAGAAGCCTGGAATTTAAAATCACTAGTTCATTATGAACAAAAACAATATGCAAAGGCACTTGATTCTGCTGAAAAATCAATTGAGTCTGAACCAACTTATGGCATGGCACATTATAACAAAGCATGTTTTCTATCTCTTTTGTATCAAATTCCAGAATCATTAGAGGCACTAAAGCGAGCAATTGAAATCGATGTCAAAAATGCAAGAAAGGCAGTAAAAGATAGAGATTTCATAAATGTTAGAATAGAAGAAGGTTTTAAACGAATAATTGAAGTTGTTGTTTTAGAATCTATTAGACAGGGATATCATACAATAGGAGCTATAGTATGGACTACATTTCTTGATAAGGCTGATGCATTAGATGCATTGGCAAAATTAAT
Source organism: archaeon MnTg01 (assembly GCA_008974855.1). Lineage (GTDB taxonomy): Archaea > Thermoproteota > Nitrososphaeria > Nitrososphaerales > Nitrosopumilaceae > CSP1-1. The sequence goes on along the minus strand of BFAR01000135.1, from coordinate 9,518 downwards.
TGAAAAAGGATTAATTTTAAAACATAAAAAGACTGAACTGTTTTCTAAAGTAGATTATTATGATCTTGTGCCAGAAATGGCAAAAAAAGTTGGAGTAGACAAAAGAGGATTACTTGGAATTACACATAAAAAATTACCAGTATTAGTTAAAAATCTAAAAGAAATTAGTCAGTCAATTCAAACCATCAAATCTTCAATAGAAGATGAAGACATGGAAAAAACAATTGAAAATTTTGACTTGTTTATTGATCCTAAAAAACATGGTCAACAAATGATAGAACAATTTTTTGAAGAACATAGAGAAATCAGACTCTGGAAAATTAGACTAAAAGATAGAGGAATCGATTATTTGAAAGATCACAAGAAAAAGATGTTAGATACTTTTGATAATATTGAGGCGACTATTACTCAAAAGTTACGATATGAAGTAGCACGAACTAAATCTTAAAATTTATTCTGCTGAAAGATCCCAATAGTGTGCATTTTCCTGTTTGTCAATTGGTTTTTTGAGATTTTTCCATTCCTTAAAAGAACGTACATACAATTTCAAATTTGAATGATTAACTGATTTTAAAGCATAATATGCTAATCCTGAAAGTGTTCCAACACTACCACAGTATGTAATTATTTCAGAGTCAGGTTCTATTCCTCTATTTTCAAATAGTCGTTTCATATCTTCTTTAGGACGAAGAATTTTTTCTGAAGTTCCAAGTGATCTATATGGAATGTTCACTGCCTTGGGAATATGTTGTTCTAGGAAATTTAATCGTTCTCGGTTATCTAGTAAAATTACATCATCTTTTTCTTTTGCTTTTTCAAGATAATCAGCTGTTGCCATAATTTCTGGTCTTAATTTTAGAGAATGGTTTTTTGATTCGATTGAAGGTATCTTAGAATCAGTTTCTAGTCCTAAAGAATTCCATTGCCCAAAAGTCATATCAAGAAGAGATACATCATTATGACCAAGATATTCTAGAGTCCATGCTACTCTTGATGCCAAGGCCCCAAAAGTATCATCATAAACTACCACAGAAGTTTCGTCATCAATTCCTAGGGCGTTTACAAGTTTAACAACACGTTCTGGAGAATCATCAGAGAGTAAATTTGCAAGAGGCATATTAACAGATGTCGGAATATGGGTTTTTTTATAATCTTCTTCTCGTCTTACATCAATTACTCTAACGCTTTTGTCTCGGATTTCAGAACGTAGAACGTCTGCGTCTGTAGTAACGCTCTTGATGTTTTCTTTGCTCAAGCAGCACATTCACCTTTTCCAGTGATTGTATGGTAATTTGTGTCACTGCCGTAGTCTAAATAGAAATCCGCATCGCTTTCTTTAGTAGGAGACACTACAAGAGGAGCTAAAATTTGCTTAAAATCATTTACAGACCTTATTTCAGAATTTTCATTTCCTTTAACAACTCTATTAATCCATGACGAAAGAGTATCTTCTGATTGTTTGTTTTTCTTGAATATTTCAATTATTTTTAGAATTACTGGAATAATTCTTTTTGCAGGAACCCGCATACAAATAACTCCTAACATTGTTTCCCTATCTGATCTGCCACCTAACGACATTTGATATGAAGGATACATATCGTTGCCAACTCTTCCACCACCGCCATAAAATCCAATTGTAGCGATTTCATGTTGGCCACAAGAATTAGGACAACCACTTATTTTGATAGTTGAATCTCTAAGTTCATCATCTTCATCTAATTTTAATTCGAGAAATTTTCGTTGAATTTCTTTTGCTAGACGGTGAGAGTTGGTAAGTGCCAAGTTACAAGATGTAGTACCTGAACATCCTATAGGAGATGCCATCGATAATGTTCCAGGCTTTGCAAGTCCTGCCTCAAGTAAATTAGAATACAATCGAGGTAAATCACTCTCATGTATCCAACGAAGCACTATCTCTTGAGAAAATCCATTTCTAGCAAAACCTTCTGCTGAAAACTCCCTACAAATTTTTGCAAGAGCATTAAGTTGGTTTGCAGTAATATCTCCAGCTTCCAAGTTTACAAAAACAGAATGATAACCATCCTGTTTTTGCTTAAATGCAGATGTTTTTAGCCAACGTGAATAACCTTCAGGAGTAGATTTTCCATCTTCGTCAGAAACAGTAATTGGTCTTTTAATGTCATTAGGAGTATTATCTACATCGAGTTTTACAATTACTGATTGAGTAGCTCTTACAATAGCTCTTTCTTTTAACACCAAGTTTTGGAATTTTTCCCAGCCCATCTCATCAACTAAATATCTCATTCGATTTCTTGCCATATTTTTTCTATTACCCATTCTATCGAATATTCTAAGGACTGCAATCGAAGTGTATAGTAAATCTTCTTCTGGGGTAAAATCTTCAAGATGATGACCAACAAATGATTTGTTACCAAGACCTCCACCTAGAAAGATCTTAAAACCTCGCTGAGTTTTCCCGTCAATCTCTCTAGTTACAGGAATTAATCCAACATCAACCATTCTTGCCATTCCATGTTTTTCACAACATGTAAAATTAAATTTGAATTTTCTTGGAAGGTTTTGATTTAATGGATTTCTTAAAAGAAACTTTGCAGTAGCGATAGCATATGGAGTAGTATCAAATTCTTCATCATGACATACACCAGCAAGTGGGCTGCACATTACATTTCTAACTGTATTGCCACAAGCTTCACGAGAAGTTAGTCCAACTTCACTTAGTCCACGCATTATTTCTGAAACATCTTCTAGTACCACCCAATGAAGTTGGATGTTTTGTCTAGTGGAAATATGAGCACTTCCAATAGAGAATGTTTCACTAAGTTGAGCAATCTTTTCTAATTGAATTGGATAAATTTCACCAGCTGGAATTTTAATCCTAACCATAGCATAATCATCAGTCATCCTAGTACCATATGCACCATGTTGTAATCGAAAACGTCGAAAGTTATCGTGGTCAATTTTACCTTGTCTGTAAAGTTTAACTGTTTTTGCAAAATTTTCAGCTTCTTCAATTTTTGCCCAGTTAACTCTAGGTAATTTAGAATCAGGGCCGGATTGCTTAAGATTATCTATAGTCAATGGTCATTACATATCACTTGAATTTAGATATAAATTTTTGAGAGCAGGAATTTTAACCAAAGTTTCGAATATAGTGACCAAATCTTGCCACATAAAAAATTGAAACACTTCAAAAATCTTTCTAAATTATTAGAATTAGGTAATACTAATTTTATTTAATTATCATTAGTTAAGTCATGTAGGTTTTTTTATTAGATAATTGAAAATAAGTCATGGACAAAGTTTGTTACTCTTGTAAAAAAAAATTTGAAATAGGAAGTTTGAAAACATCTAGAACAAGATTTGCTAAAATGGGATTAACCCCACCAGAAGGAATGAGCGGTGTCGATAAAATTTGTTCAAAGTGTTTACATGAAATTTATGAGAAGCAAATTAAACAAGCAAGAATTAAACAACTCAAAAATAACATGGCAAAAGATCTGCTAATTAAAAGAGACAGAGATCTAACTGTAATGCCTAAAAAGATTAGAACCGAAAAAAAGGAAAAATTTCTTTAGAGATATTAAAATTTTAGAGTATTTTGCCAAATTCGAGAAAACTATTAATGGGTTTTAAGATGGATTATGCTATGCAAGAATCAGTTAACGAAGAAAGGCCTAAAAAAATTTTTACAGATGTAAGAGAGGTGGACATTACTAAAGCAATAGCAGATGAATTTCATTCAGTTTTAATAGATAGAGCTGAATCAGATGTGATCATTATTGGTGCAGGACCTGCTGGACTTACCGCAGGACGAGAACTCTCTACTATGGGTTTCAAAGTTCTGATTATTGAACAAAACAACTACTTAGGTGGGGGTTATTGGTTAGGCGGATACATGATGAATCCTGTTACTGTTAGAGAACCAGCACAAAAGATTTGGGACGAGTTGGGGATTCCATACAAAAAAGTAGGAAATGGATTATATCTTACACCAGGACCTCATGCAGTTTCTAAATTAATTGCTGCGACATGTGATGCAGGAGTAAAATTTCTTAATTTAACAAAATTTGATGATTTGGTTTTAAAAAATGGTCGTGTAGAGGGCATCGTAGTAAATTGGATGCCAGTATCAGCATTACCACGAAATATTACATGTGTTGATCCGGTGGCATTTGAATCAAAAATGATAATTGATGCATCTGGACATGATTCTGTGGCAGTAAAGCGCCTTGTTGATAGAAATCTTATCGAATGGAAAGGAATGAATCCAATGAATGTTAATGAGGGAGAAGAACATGTAGTAGAAAAAACTGGTGAAGTATATCCAGGTCTTGTTGCAGCAGGCATGGCGGTAACTGAAACATATGGCTTGGCTAGAATGGGTCCAACGTTTGGTTCTATGTTATTTTCAGGTAAAAAAGCAGCAGAAATAACAGCGGCAAAAATCAAAGAGTTAGGCAGATAACTAACCATATCTTAATGTGATTATTGAAAATTTCAAAAATTTTTCTTTATGATGAACCGTCAGTACCAGAAATAAAAATATCAAAACTAGCAGATTTTATCAAAAAAACATTTTCGATAGATATAGAAATAAGGAAAAATTTTTTCCAAAAAGCAGACAAAACTCTTGCAAAACATCTTGCATCATGTAGAATCATTAATACAAAAAAACCATTTGAATTTCATTCAGCAAGTATAGAAGAAATTGAATTTGAAAATGAAAGTTTTAAAAATTCTTCTAAAATAAAAAACATAGTAATGTATGATGGGTTTGAATTACAGAAACTTGTTTCGAATTTAATTTCAGAAGATGAAAACTCTTTGGATAATTTTCATGTTATATTTACAAATAGACTAACATGTACATATGATTTCGATGATTATAGATATCATGGAAGAGCAATTATTTGTTCGAACCCATCTATTATTTCTACAACAGGAATTATTGAAGCTCCTGCAAAGCCAAGAGGGTATTATATGGAATTAATTTCTAATATGACTCAAGGCCTCAATGTTGATTCAATAAAGAAAAAATATCAAGGAAGTTATTTGGAATATCATGATGAACGTATTTCTACTGTAATTGAAGGATATGTAATGCAGGCATTATTTTATCATCTCACAGGAGAGCCTTTTTGTGAAAACAAAAATTGTAGATTGTTTAATCCCCATTGGCAAAAGGATTTACTTCATTCACAGATAGAAATAGGAAAACTTTGTGAAAAGCATGAAAAAAATCTAGGAAAATTGGTGTTTGATTTAAATTCATGAGTTGAAAATTTGATTTATGATGGCAGGTACGACAGACGAAACTCAAGTAATAGACAGAGGATCTAAAGACCAACCACCTACAAATCCTAATAAAAAAAAGACAAAGTTTGATGTGATTATAATTGGTGCGGGTCCTGCTGGATATACAGCTGGAATTTATTCTTCACGAGCAAGACATGACACTCTAATACTTTCAGGCATTTTACCTGGAGGACAGTTAGTAAATACAACCGATGTGGAAAATTATCCAGGTTTTGAAAATGGGATAATGGGACCAGATCTTATGATCAATTTTAGAAAACAAACTGAGAGAATGGGAACCACAATTATTGACGATGAAGTTGTAAATGTAGATTTCAAACATAAACCATTCAAGGTTCTAACAGCATCTGAAGAATATCAGGCTAATGCAGTAATAATTTGCACTGGAGCCAATCCAAGAAAGCTTGGCTTGGTAGGCGAAAAAACCTATGCAGGAAAAGGTGTGTCATATTGTGCAACCTGTGATGGACCTTTTTTTAGAAATCAAGAACTAGTGGTCGCTGGAGGTGGAGATTCTGCAATAGAAGAAGCAACATTTCTAACAAAATTTGCATCTACAATACATCTTGTACACAGAAGAGACAAATTAAGAGCAAGCAAAATAATGCAAGAGAGAGCTTTTGCAGATAAAAAAATAAAATTTTACTGGAATATGACAGTTGAAGAAATTATTGGAAATGGAAAAGTACAGAAAGTGATTCTAAAAGATACAAAAAATGAAGAAAAAACAACACTCGATGTAGGGGGAATTTTTGTTGCAATTGGTCATGAACCTAACACTAAACTTTTCACAAATCAAATAGAGTTAGACACCCAAGGATATGTTGTTGTTAAAGAAAATACAAAAACCAACGTAGAGGGAGTTTTTGCTGCAGGCGATGTACATGATCATAGATATCGACAAGCAGTTACTGCTGCAGGAATGGGATGTATGGCAGCTATTGATGTAGATAAATATCTAGCAGAAATCTAAGAGTATTTTTAAACAATCCTCGTCTGTTCATTTTGATCAAACATTTACAGATACTGTTTCTTTTCCAATTAAATTCATATGTTAAAAAACACTAAAACGAGTTTTAAGATTGGAGGATCTGTAGGAATTATTATTCTCCTTTTAGGAATTACTGTAATGTTTGGAATGTATCAAATGTCCAAAGTTAGTAATGAAATTATTGAAATTTCCCAAGAATATGCCCCACTTAATGAAATTGTATCAGATGTTAAATTTCAAAAATCCACTCAAACAACTAGTATAGAAAAAATTATTAGATATACAGACTCGAACAATTTACTTGAGATTGAAAAAGCAAAAGAAGAATTTTGGTTAAGTGGAGAAATAATTGATTCAGATATAGAAAGAGGCAAAAATATTGTGAATGTGGGAATGGATATGGCAAAATCTGAAAAATCAGTTGAGGAATTCAGAACTTTATTCCAAAAAATATCTAACATTAAGACAACTCATGAACAATATGAGATTCTTATAGGGGATTTATTTCTTGAATTAAACTATTTGAAATTGAATGATGATTTACTAAAACAAATTTTGAGTATAGAAAATCAGTTGGAAATGGAATTAGATGGAATGCTAGCATTATTATCAACTCTAGCAGATGAATCCACTAATCAGATAGAAGATAATGAAAGAGATTCACTTACAGGACAAATTATCATAATTAGTATCGTCGGCACAATCGCAGCGGCTCTTGGATTTTTTATTAGCCAAATCAATAATGACCTAAAAAAAGAGGTAGATTTGAAAACAAAAGAGTTGAAAACAGCAAATGAAAAATTAAAAGAATTAGATAGAATGAAGGATGAGTTCATTGAAATTGCATCACATGAATTAAAAAGTCCCTTACAACCTATTTTGGGTTTTGCAGAATTAGCAAAATCAGGAGATATTGATCAAAAAGAAGCCTGGGATGGAGTATTACAGCTTACAAGTAAATTACAAGATTTAGCAAATGCTGTACTTGATGTAAGTAAAATTGAAAGTGATAGATTGGAATTACAATTAGAAAAAATAAAAATAAATGATCTTATTTTAGGTATCACTAAATCTCAAAAAATTAATCTAAAAAAACCTGTTATTATTCGAGAGAATTTAGATGAAAATATACAAGTTGAAATTGATAAAATGAGAATCGAACAAGTTTTACGAAATCTTCTAAATAATGCGATGAAGTTTACTACAAGAGGAACTATTAGTATTGATACTCATGTATATCAGGATGAAAATAAAATTCAAATAAAAATTTCTGATACAGGTTTGGGAATACCAGAAGAAATATTACCAAAAATTTTTGAGAAATTTGTAACTAAAGGAATCAAAAACATGGAACAGTCAGGAACCGGTCTTGGGTTATTCCTGTGTAAAGGTATTATTCAAGCTCATGGTGGAGAGATTACTGCTCAAAACAAATTTGATGTGGGAGCAATCTTTGAGTTCTCAATTCCAATTTTACAAAAAAATAAGATAATGAATCCATCACAATTATCAATTAATAAGAAATTATGATGTTTGTTTACTTTAAACAAACTTAATGTTAAAGTCCATTTTAAATAATTATCACTGAGGAAATAACTTGAATGTTCTAGTAGCCGAAGATAATCTTTTTACAATCCAACAATACAAACATGTACTTGAAAAAAATGGATATAGTGTAACTACTGCTAGAGATGGGGAAGAGTGCATGCAAAAATATAATGAAGCATTTTTGTCTCTGGATACTGAATCTATCGAATCTGGTCCATTTGATGTAGTATTAATTGATAATAACATGCCAAAAAAGAGTGGTGCAGAAGCAGTTAGAGAAATTTTGGAAAGATGCCCAAATCAAAGAGTAATATTTGCTTCAGCATATAATATCAATTCAATATTAAGTGCGCCTGGAGTATTGAAAGATTCAGTAGAAGTATTACAAAAGCCGTTTTCCCTTAATACGATGATTGCTAAAATCCAAACTAAATGAGAAAATTACATGTATGCTATTTTGGATACATACTTTGCTTCTTTTAGATCTTTTTCAAATTCCTCTTCAGTCATTACATTTTGTTCGTCATAGACGCTTTTGAATTTTCTTCCGTCATCAGCAAAGATTCCAACAACATGACCACTTTCAATAGGATATTTTTTCATAGATGCATATACTGCAGCCGAAGATGGGCTAATCAATAATTCATCTTTTTCAAATACTTCTTTGACAACTCCAAACGCTTCATCATTTGTCACATATATCCAATCATCAACTACATTTTCACGCTTTAAAAACAAGTCAGGTTTTGCTGATTCTTCAAAATTTCTCCATCCTTGGATTAAATGATTTTGTTGGGGCTGACATCCAATTATCTTAATTTCAGGGTTCTTTTCTTTAAGATATGTCCCAATACCAGTTATTGTGCCTCCTGTTCCAACTCCAGTAAAAAAGTGAGTTACCTTGCCGTCAGTTTGTCTCCAAATTTCGGGGCCGGTTCCTTTGTAATGCCCCAAAAAATTTGCCTCATTTGCATATTGATTTGGAGAATAATATGTCTCTGGCCTAGATGATGCAATAGAAGTTGCAAGGGCTATACTTTGATCAGTGCCAGATCCAACTTTTGGACAAAGATCATCACTTGTTTCATATAATTTAGCACCAAGGTATTCGATAATTTTTTTAGTTTCATTACTTGCTTTCTCTGGAATTACAATCTCGATTCCATAACCTAATAACTTTGCAATTCCTGCTAAAGCAATTCCAGTATTGCCCGAAGTGGGTTCTATGATAATACTGTGATTCTTTTTTAAAATTCCACGTTCTTCGGCGTCTTTTATCATCCAATATGCTGCTCTATCTTTTACAGATCCAAACGGATTGTGTCCCTCAAGTTTTGCAAAATATTTTACATTATCTTTGTCCAGAGATTCAAGTGGAACTAATGGAGTATTACCAATTTGATTAATTATAGAAAGATCAATTTCAACTTTAGTGGCTATGCGTTATTTCACCTTTTTAATAGTAAATTCAATAACATTATCATTTTTGTTCATGCTTAACAGTTCATGACCAGTTCGGTTTACCCATCTTGAAATATCATCTTCAGATGCTGGATCATCTGCAAGTACTGTTAGTACTTCACCAACCTGCATTTTTTCAATTGCGATTTTAGTTCTAAACACAGGTTCAGGGCAAAATAAGCCAGTTGCATCTAATTTTGTAGATTGTGAATCTGAAATT
>BFAR01000134.1 GCA_008974855.1 archaeon MnTg01 | reverse complement strand
AATTAAGAATTTTCAGATTTTCTCCCACACCTACATTCCACATAAATCACTTTGAATTCTCCACCTGTTTTGATATTATGTGACAATGGTCTACGACATTGTTGACATTCTACAAACCCATGATATTCTTCAACTTGAATCATCTTGTGTTCCCATGATTTTTTTTCTTCGTTCCAATACACAGAATTGATTTCAGTTGGATCAGTCATGCCAGTCATTTCTTTTCTCCTAGAATCTTTTGAAGTATGTGTAACAAATCATGTTGTTCTATCTTATCTTCCATCTTACCATCTACTTTTTGTTTGGTAAAATCTAATTGTTTTTTCACTCGTTCAACTATATCACAGCATAAACTCCATTGATTGCCACAATGTTCATGATTAGTCATTTCTTCTTCAATTCTACTAGTTGGCAGCCTATAATATTATTATTATCTAGTAGAAAAAGTAGAGTAATCACTTTTGAATTAAGAATTTTTAGAATTAAAAAAGTCCATGCGTAAAAAAATGCTAAAGATTACCTGATAGTTTACTCCAATTCTTATGAGGTAAAGATGCCTATTATTTGTAATAAAATGAAAATTATTGATATTTCAGATCCAAAAAGAATTAATCGACTCCCTGATAGTTCACTTACAATTTTTTCTGGAGAGAATTTTTCAGAAAATGGATTTAAAATAAAAAAAGTGGAACTTCGACTTTTTATAGAAAAAACTGACGAAAAACTTGGACCGTATTCTTTGATTACCTCCTTGGTTGACACCGATAAGGGCTCAATTGAAATGGTATACCTAGAAGGATATCATGGGAAAAATCCATTAGAGAGTTCAAAAGATTTTCTTGTATCTACTTTGGGTATTTCGGGCTTAATTTTACGTTCAATTATTGCTTTAGAATCTGCATCAAAAACTGACTAAATGTGTCCGTGCACATTTACAAACAAGCGGCTTTATTCACAGTTTACTTAACACAATTGATGAGCGATTCAAAGAACCAAAAAGAACGAATTAAAGCCATTGTAGTTGATGATGACGAAGATTCTTCTGATTCAATTTGTCAAGCTCTTGAAATTGGCGGAATTAATGTAATTGGAAAAGGCTATGATGGGGAACAGGCTTATCAATTATACAAAACATTGAACCCCGATGTTTTAATTTTAGATATGAATATGCCTAATTATGATGGGGGTTATGCTCTTGAAAAAATTACACAGGATTATCCTGATGCAAAAATAATTGTTGTGACTGCTTATACTGATTATAAATTTGAGAAGGCAAAAGCTTCAGCAATTTTTACAAAACCATATGATTTTGAACCCTTTTTAGATACAGTAAAAAAAATAGCCATTGGTCAAACTCAGACTGCTATGATTAAATAAATTATTTCAATATTTTAAGTAATTTTTTAATTTTAATGTATTAGATACCTTTATTTCAATAACTTAAGAGTGTCAAATTGTGCGTATACTTCAATTACATTGTAGTAGTATAGAATACACTCCTACAAAAAAGGAGATAAAATCAGCCGAAGAAATAACCCCAGAAACAAAAAATCTCAAAGAAGTAGTTGTAACCTTTATTGCAGTTGAGGAAGGAGATGATAAAACTGTTGCAAAAAAAGCTATTACTGAAATTAAAGAATCAATGAATAAAATAGGCTGTAAAAAATTATTGCTATATCCTTATGCGCATCTTAGCTCAAAACTTGCTTCACCTAATTCAGCATTATCTGTTCTAAAGGAAATGGAATTGCTATCTTCTGATCTAGATGTATCACGTGCTCCATTTGGTTGGACAAAAACTTACAAACTAGAAGTAAAAGGACATCCATTAGCTGAAACCTCCAAAGTTATTACTAAAGACGGAAATACTGATGATACTTCTGAGGCAGTTAAATCAGAATCTAAAATAAAATCATATTGGTATATTATGACTCCTGATGGAAATATGCAAGAAGTAGAAAAATTTAATTTTTCAAAACATCCTCAACTTGAAGTTTTAACAAAATATGAGACAGTGAAAAAACGTTCAGTGGATGAACCTCCACCACATGTAAGATTGATGAAAAAAATGGCAATCGCTGACTATGAACCTGCTTCTGATTCTGGTAACATGAGATTTTATCCAAATGGGCGTCTGATAAAATCACTAATTGAAAGATATGTGACTGAAAACATTACAAGCTATGGGGGATTAGAAGTTGAAACTCCAATCATGTATGATTCACATCATCCAAGTCTTGAGAGTTATTTTAATCGCTTTCCAGCAAGACAGTACAATATTAATTCTGACGGAAAACAACTAATCTTACGATTTGCAGCTTGTTTTGGGCAATTTCTGATGGCACATGATTTTCAACTCTCATATAGAAATTTACCACTAAAACTTTACGAGATGACGAGATACAGCTTTCGTAGAGAACAGTCTGGAGAATTGGTAGGCCTTCGTAGATTACGTGCATTTACTATGCCTGATTGTCATGCGTTTTGTAAAGATATGAATCAGGCCATAGAAGAATTTCGAAAAAGATTTGATTTATCTCGTAATGTATTACAAGGTTTAGGCCTAAAAGAGTCTGATTATGAGTTGGCAATTCGTTTTACAGAGGAATTTTATAATGAAAATAAACAACTCATTGAAGAAACCGTTAAAAAAATTGGCAAGCCCGTTCTAGTAGAAATGTGGAAAGAAAAATTCTTCTATTTTGTATTAAAATGGGAATTTAATTATATAGATAATCTAGGAAAAGCTTCAGCATTATCAACTGACCAGATTGATGTAGAGAATGGGAAAAGATACAATATAGAATTCATCGATGAACAAAACAAACCCCAGTATCCAATTATTTTACATAATTCTCCTAGCGGTGCAGTTGAGCGAGTTATTTTTGCTCTTCTTGAAAATGCCGCAAAGGACTCTAAAGAAGGAAAGAAAGCTCATTTGCCTTTATGGCTTTCACCAACTCAAGTACGACTAATTCCAATAAAACCAGAATTTCTACAGTTCTGTGAGAACTTGGCTGATAAAATTACTGACTCAAAAATTAGAGTTGACGTTGATGATAGAAATGAAAGTATTGGAAAAAGAATTAGAGACGCGGAGACTGAATGGATACGATATATTTTGGTAATTGGTGAAAAGGAAGTCAATGCCACTGATGTTAATGTAAGAGACAGAGAAACTGGTGAACTAAAACAAGTATCTTTTGATGATTTTATTAGCGAAATTCACGAACAAATTAAAAATAAACCATTTTCGCATCTAAACTCGAATCGTTTTGTTTCTATACGGCCACAAATAATGGTCTAGATTTTATTTTAGGTGCGTTCAAATTAAACATACTAATGTAGAAATTCATTTGGATTTATTTTAATTTAGATATTAAATGGGAATGAAAATACTCGTAGCAGAAGATAGTAGATCTGTAGCCTTGGTATACAAAAAAACATTAGAAAAAAGAGGACATATGGTAATAATTACCGAAAATGGATTAAAATGTCTCTATCAATATGCTGATGATTTCAAACTTCGTGGAGATGATAAGAAAAAAACATCTCTTTATGATCTAGTTATATTAGATCACAAAATGCCAAGAATGGCAGGAACTGATGTAGCAAAAGAGATTATAGAGATGAATCCTAAACAAAGAATTCTATTTGTTACAGGTCATGTCAAAGACATGATGAAAGGCGTCCGTAAAATAGGCGAAAAAATCGAATTAATGCAAAAACCATTTAGAATAAGTGCAATGATTAACCAAGTTGAAAACTCTAAATTAAGATGGCAGAAAAAAATGATTAAAAAAACTGCTCTAGAAACGTGGGATGGCGAAGGACTTTCTGAACCTATCTGATAATTAAATCACTTTGAATTTATTACTGGGTATATTTTTTACTACCTTGTGATTGGATATGAGCTTTCTTGATTTGTATATGAATAAGAGCCCTCTGATTACTAGTTCCATCGAAGAGGGTGAATCGTCAACGATTTTGTATGGAATTCCATTTGATTCAACTCACTCTTATAGACCTGGGACAAGATTTGGACCTGATGCAATTAGAGAAGCATTTAACAACATAGAAATTTTTATGCCACAATTTTCCGTTGATTTAGAATCGGTAAAAATTGAAGATTTAGGAAATACAAAACATACAGTTGTAGCGCAAGAAATGTTAGATATGATTTCTAAAATTACATCAGAACTCATCAAAAGGGAAAAGCAGATTATCGCTCTAGGTGGTGAGCATTTAATCACGCTTGGGACTTATCCTAATTTTCCTAAAGAAACTGGATACATTGTTTTTGATGCACACTATGATCTTCGTGATGAATATGCTGATATCAAACTTAGTCATGCTGCATATCTTCGACGAATTATTGAAAAAAAAGGAGCTGACAAAATTATTCATGTTGGTGCAAGATCCTATGTTAAAGAAGAGTTAGCGTTTAAAGAAGAGTATAAAATTAAGACTATTTCTGATTGGGATATTAGACACGGTAATGCTCCAAAGCTAGTCAAAGATGCAGTATCCGTGTTTGACAAATTGTATGTAAGTATTGATTTGGATGTTTTAGACCCTGCATTTGCACCTGGTGTTGGAAATCCTGAAGCCGTTGGAATAACCTCCAGAGAATTATATGAAATGATTGGTTCACTAGAAGAACAAAATATTACAGGTGCAGACATTGTCGAATTATGCCCAACATTTGATAATGGTGCTACCTCATCTATGGCTGCAAGACTAATGTCTGCGCTAATAGCTATGAACTTGAAGAAATAACTTTTTTTTCAGTATTTTCTAACTGATTAGAGTCTTTTAAAAACGATTTAATCAAAGCAGAGTCATGATTGTTAGGCATTTTCAAATTTATTACTTTTTTTTGTGATTCTAAAAACATCTGATTAAACATATGTGTAGTGATGACCATAAGTGATTTTTCAATTATAACGATATAGAGAATTGTATGTTCAAAAAAAATCTACAAGTATCCACGCCTAAATTGAATCATAAAAACAAAAAGTTTTGAATTTTTTTATATATATGAAAATTAGGGGGATCACGTGTTAAACAACTTAAGAGATTCATTACAACCATTTCTAGAAAAAATTGGTAATGGATTTGCATCAACCGGACTTTCTCCAAATTTTTGGACTGGAATAGGAATTGTATTTGCATTTGCATCAGCAATTGCTTATGGACTAAACATTGAATTTGCTTTAATCATTGGTGGTATGCTTTTACTTGTATCAGGATTTTTTGATATAGTAGATGGTCAAGTAGCTAGAGTTACAAACAAAACCTCAAAACAAGGAGCATTCCTTGATTCTGTTTTTGATAAAATTGCAGAAGTAGCAATATTTCTGGGCATTTTAATTGGCGGATATGCAGAACCATATTTAGTATTATTGGCAATTACTCTCTCATTACTAGTAAGTTATGCTAGAGCCAGAGCAGAATCCTTTGGAATTAAACTTCAAGGAATTGGAATTGGGGAAAGGGCAGAAAGATTGCTTGTGATTGCAATTATAGGCATGATTGGATTTATGGACTATGCAGTAATGATTGTTATAATAATTGCTGGAATTACTCTAATTCAAAGAATTGTTGTAACCTCAAAACAACTACACACATAATTTCATATTTTCAATTTAACATCTAAATCGTTTGAATAGAACAAATATGATTTAATCCACTTTATGTGCAAAATTTTGAACACCATATTCATATAGTAATATTTTATGATTTTTTAATATGGTGTATACTGAAAAATCTCCTAATGTTCACACAAGTACTGTGATAAATGAAGTGAAAGCTAATCCAGAAACACCTCATTACGTGGTAAATTTTTTAGAAACCTCTCAAAGCTATTGTGTAGGTTTAGTTGATATTGTAAATTCAACACAAATCTTGGCGTCTCTTTCTCAGCCTAAATTATCAAAATATTACGAAATTTTTTTAAATTCCATGGCACAAATTGTTGAAAAATTTGGAGGTTTTGTAATTAAAAATATAGGTGATAGTCTTTTATTTTATTTTCCTGATTCTTCAAAATCATCAAACAGTTATGATTTTAAAAATTGTTTAGAATGTGGTTTAACTATGATTGAAGAACATGGAAATATTAATAAAATTTTAAAAAAAGAAAAGCTACCTCCTCTAAATTACCGTATAAGTGCAGATTATGGCGAAGTTAGTATTATGAAAACAAACGGTTCATCAAATATTGACGTTTTTGGAACACCAGTAAATATGTGTACAAAAATTAATCATGGAGCCACAAAAAATTCCATAGTGATAGGAAGCGATTTGTATAGGACTGCCAAAAAACTAGATAGTTACAGTTACCAAATGATAAATTCATACTCTATTGGAATGAAGTTTGTATATCCTATTTACTGTGTTAGAAGAAAAAACTAACGCAATCTTCCACGTTCTCTTCTTTTTGATGCTGATCTTATTTTTAAAATCTTGAAATGTATTGCACATGATATACAATACCATTTTAGGATTGTAGGAGCTGCTATATAGGCACCTTGTGCACGAAGCTCTTTTGCAAGTGTATGTTCTACTAGATTAAGCCTGGAGGTAACTTTTTTTGCTTTGTCTTTAGGTACA
>BFAR01000133.1 GCA_008974855.1 archaeon MnTg01 | reverse complement strand
AAGCTTGTAGTCATACTTGACATTTTCATTTCCAATGAGATTAATTTCCAGATTCTCATCATTTCCGTTTATGCTTTTAATTTTTAGAAACTGACTTTGCATTTTCTTTTGTGGTGATAAATTAAAGATAATATGAGTAGGCTCTATTATCAAATTAGCATTAAATGCCTGGGTAACATTAAGACGTCCAGTACCAGTAATTTCCACTGGAAAATTATTTCCATATGCATCAAACACTGTATTTGAGGTAGTTACAAGTAAAGATTTTATTTCACTTGGACTCAGATCATTTTTTTTCTCAAGCAACAAGGCAGCAGCACCTGAAACGTGTGGGGCAGCAAAGCTTGTTCCACTAGTGAGGTTGTATTTTCCACCAGTAAGCGTTGTGTTAACAAATGCACCTGGGGCAACAAGATCAGGCTTTATGTAAAACGGTGAGACAGGTCCTCTAGAGCTAAAATGTGCAACAAAGTCTGGATGATAAAAAACATTTAGTGTCCCAACTGTTTTCTCATCGAGTGATTCTCTTAGAACCAGTCCTTCTCCCCTTGACATTGATACTGCAGGAATAGTTGGACTATAATCCGAAGGTGCAAACTCGTGAAGGAGCTCCCCAAAAAACAATCCTGGAATGTTATTATAAACAATCACTGCTTTTGCTCCTGCATTTGCCACATTGTTTTCCTTGTCAGAAAAATAAACTATCTCACCATCAACATCGCTTCCTCGCTCTACAAGCAAAATGGAATCCTTCATTGCTGAATCAGTAAGATCCCGCACTCTACCATATTTGCCAAAAACAATCTCTACTGTAATTGGTTCATCTATAGGAAGGGTTCCAATCATTGGCAAAACCTGATACCTATCATCGTTTACCTCAAGTGTTGCAACCAAGCTAGAGGTAATGTTGTTGTATGTTGCACCAACTGTAATGGTATTTGGATTAATTCCAGGACTTCCAATTGATCCTAATTCTGGTCCATGATTTCCTGCTGCAGTAATTACAACTATTCCTTGCTCTATTGCATTGTTTACTGCCTGATCTATTTTGTTGTTAGTGAGGTTAACTCCTAGGCTGATGTTAATAATGTCTGCTTTGTCTTTTATTGCTAGCTCTATTGCTTTGATAATCAAGTCAGATGATACTGCTTCTCCGTTCTCTGAAACTCTGTACGCTAAAATTTTTGATTTTGGTGCAACGCCTTTTAGCTGTCCGTCAGCTGAAATTATTCCTGCAACTTCTGTTCCATGACCGTTAGTATCAATTGGTGAGTTATCCTTGTCAACAAAATCATAACCGCCAACTACTTTACCGTCTTTACCGAATCCAAACAAATCAGGATGGTTATAATCAACTCCAGTATCAATTACTGCAATCGTAATTCCTGTACCATCAAATCCTGATTCAATAGGATACAATGCTCCTATGTATGGTATGCTTTTATCAATGAAAACCTCAAAATCATTTTCTTCTTGGAAAAACTGCAAAATAATTAATGAAAAAATTAAAACTGATGAGCAGAAAAAAACTTTTCTTACATGTTTCATTATTTTTTACCTGTATTGATGTCTAAAAATACATTTCTTGCTAAACCAATAAATTATCTGGACCCATAAAGCGTTCATGACACAATACGAACTACCAAAAATGCCATATGCATACGATGCGTTAGAACCTCATATTGACGCAAGAACCATGGAAATTCATCATACAAAGCATCATCAAACATACACAACAAAACTAAATGATGCCTTGGGAAAATGCAGTTCAGATATTCAAAATAAAGACATTCTTGACATATTATCTGATCTTAGCCAAGTACCAGACGAACTCAAAAAAGCAATTAACTTCAATGGCGGTGGTTATGACAACCACAAATTATTTTGGAACAACATGAAGCCAAATGGCGGCGGCGAACCAGGTGGTGCAGTGGCCGATGCAATCAATTCTTCATTTGGAAGTTTTGCTGACTTTAAGGAAAAATTTTCATCAACAACTGCTGTCATTCAAGGAAGCGGTTGGGGATGGCTAGTCTACAATAAATCGTCAAGCAAGGTCGAGTATGTTGCAATGTCAAACCAAGATAGTCCAAGAACAAAAGGTCTAGTACCACTTTTGGGTCTTGATGTTTGGGAACATGCATACTATCTTAACTACCAAAACAAAAGACCAGACTACATAGCTGCTTGGTGGAATGTTGTAAATTGGGACGAAGTAGATAACAGACTTTCAAAAGCAAAATAACCACCCACTTTTTTATTTTATTTTTCATGAATGCATTTATAGGCATCTGAAATTATTTTGTTGTGATGAGTGAAGAACAAGCTCAACAATTAATGTATCAAATGCAAATGCTAGAAAACTACTTTACAGAACTATCTCGTAAAGAAGAGTCTTTGTATGGCATGCTTCGAGAATCTACTTTAGCGGTTGAATCTATAAAATCTCTTGGGGAAAAACCTGAACTGATCACACTTGTTCCATTGGGTATGGGTTCATTTGTCAAAGCAAAAATTCAATCAAACGAAAAATTAATTTTAAATCTAGGTGCAGGAACTGCAATTGAAAAGGACAAAGATTCTGCTATTAATTTTCTTGAAGCACGAATTAAAGAGCTGGAAGTAGCAATAAAAGATACATCCACTCAAAAACAGCAAGTAGTTGCAAATCTTGAACAAGGAAAACAACAATTCAACAAAATTGTACAATCACCTAAAAATACAAACTAATCAAGGTAGAAAAAATGTTTGAAAATTTACGTGAAGCATTTTCAAGCGCAGCTAAAAGTTTTAGTGAAAAGGAACTAAAGGAAAAAGATATCGAAGAAATATTATTTCAGCTAGAAATCTCACTTTTAGAGTCTGATGTAGCATCAGAAGTAATAGACTCTATCAAATCTGATCTTAAAGAAAAACTGATTGGAACCAAGGTAAACAAAAAAGAAATTGAAAAATTTGTCAAAGACAGTCTAATCCAAATCATTTCTGCTCTCTTTGACGCTGCAGGAAAAATAGACCTTTTATCAAATATTGATTCAAAAAAAGGATCAGGTCAGCCATATCTAATTTTATTTGTAGGAATTAATGGCACAGGAAAGACTACGACTTTAGCAAAACTTGCATATCTGTTACAAAAATCAAAATTCTCTGTGGTAGTTGCAGCTGCTGATACATTTAGGGCAGGTGCAATAGAACAATTACGAGAACACACTAACAGGTTGAATCTAAAACTAGTTGCACAAAACTATGGTTCTGATCCTGCTGCTGTTGCACGAGATGCAGTACTTTATGCAAAAACACACAAGGTAGATTGTGTACTAATTGATACTGCAGGAAGGATGCAGACTAGCAAAAACTTGATGGACCAAATTGAAAAAATTACCAACGTTGTAAAACCAGATTTTAAAATTTTTGTTGGAGACTCTCTTGCAGGTAACGATACAGTAAGTCAAGCAAAGGAATTTCATAAACGCACAAAGTTTGATGCTGCAATTCTAACTAAAAGTGATGCAGATGCACGGGGTGGTGCAGCACTATCTATAGTAAAAATTACTTCTACACCAATTCTTTACGTTGGTATCGGACAAGAATACCAGGATCTCAAAGCTTTTGATAAGGAATTGTTTTTAGAATCTGTATTTGGAAAACCTGAAGAAAGTGAAATTACTACAGAAGGGCAGGTAGAGTCTGAACCACAACACGTAGAAGAGGAAATTTCTGAACCAGAACCTGAGCAAGAAGCTGTACCAGAAAAGATTCAAGAACCAGAACCAAAAGAGGTTGAAGAGCAAATTCCAGAACCAGAACAACCTAACACCGATAATTCAGATCCTTTTGAGGGAATAGACTCTAAAGACATTAACAAATATGCAGATTTGTATGATGAACCACCTCCAGAAAATGATCAACAAGCAAAAGAATTATCTTCTAAAATTAAGAAGTGGATTTTAGATGGCAGGCCAAAACCAAATTAACAACTAAAAGAGATAAGATGATAAAATGAAATTAAAAACAAAAGACCTACTTACTTTAGATGAACTAACAGACAATGAGCTTTCAAAAATTATCGATGAAGGGATCAAACTAAAAAAGCAACTCAAAAAAGGCTGTCATAAACCTATTTTAAAAAATAAAACCTTGGGAATGATATTTGAAAAGCCATCTACTAGAACACGAGTCAGTTTTGAGACTGGCATGTTTCAGCTAGGAGGACATGCCTTGAACTTGTCATCTAACCTGCTTCAGTTATCTCGAGGTGAATCAGTTGAAGATACTGCAAAAACTCTCTCACGATATGTTGATGCAATTATGGCACGAGTTTATGACCAGAAAACACTCGAAATACTTGCTAAAAACTCTGATGTACCAGTAATTAATGGACTCTCTAACTCATTTCATCCATGTCAAACTTTGGCAGACTTGATGACAATAAAAGAAAAAAAGAAAAAACTCAAAGGGCTAAAGATTGCCTGGATTGGAGATGGGAACAACGTCTGTAACTCTTTAATTTATGGTTGCGCAAAAACTGGAATAAGCATTTCTATTGCAACTCCAAAAGGATTTGAACCAGATAAAACAGTAATCAAAAAATCAAAAAAGAAAATTACAATTGTTTTGACAACTGATCCACAAGTTGCAGTCAAAAATGCAGATGTAGTAGTTACAGATACCTTTACATCAATTCATAACCTTGATAAAAAACGTGAAAAAAAATTCTTGCCAAAATTTCAGGTAAATCCATCTTTAATGAAAAAAGCTAAAAAGAATGCAATTTTTCTTCATTGTCTTCCTGCAAAGCGGGGTAAAGAAGTTACAAGCTCTGTAATTGATGGTTCACAATCTGTAGTGTGGGACCAAGCTGAAAACAGATTACATTCTCAAAAAGCTCTGCTTATATCACTAATAGACATCTAACGTTAAGAAAGCAAATGTTTTTGACTCTCAAACATCGGTTTTTTCGCTAAATCACTTTACAATAAAAATATGATTTTGTTTTGCTTCATATTTCGGCAGGCAATATTCGTCATGTTTTGAGGAAATCAGATAGAACCCGTTGATATAATCATCAGCCCAAGTACTAGAATTTTTAACATATTAATCACTTTGAGATTTCCTAGTAACCCCAAAAACTCAATTCCAACTTACGTTTATAAGAGCACTTTCAAATTTCTGCGTATAGAATGGCATATTCGAAAATATTGCGTAGACTTAGGGAAGAGAAGACAAACTATAGACGAAGGTCTGCATTACTTAGAGGCAGAAGAGATTTCATCACAGTTAAAATCTCAAATGAAAATTGTCTAGTCCAAATTCATAAACCAGAGCTTACAGGCGATAAAGTAATTGCGTCTGCACATTCTAGATTCTTACTAAAAAAAGGTTGGAATGGTTCAAGAAAAAATATTCCAGCTGCTTATCTTACAGGTTATCTTGCAGGAAAAAAAGCACAACTCAAAGGAGTCAAAGATGCTATCTTGTACAGTGGAACTGACAGGTACAATCAAAGAATGGCAGCTGCTCTAAAAGGAATACTTGATGCAGGCATGCAAATTCCAGCAGATCCAAAAGCACTTCCTGCAGAAGACCGAATCAAAGGAGAACACCTGAAGGTAAAAAATGATGTTGAAAAAGTTAAATCATCTATTGACAGTGAGGTAAAATCTACATGAGTCAAGGTTCACAACAACAGCGTCCAGGCGGTCCACCAGGACGTGGAGGTCCACCAGGACGTGGAGGTCCACCAGGACGTGGAGGACGACCACAACGTCCAAGACGAGAGAGAAAACCAAGAGAAGAACCAGTATGGATCCCATTAACAAACCTAGGAAAAAGAGTTGCAGCCGCTGAAATAACTTCAATGGAAGAAATTTTAGAAAATGGATTAAGAATTCAGGAAGCTGGAATTATTAAAAAACTCTTACCAGATTTGAAAACCGAAGTCATCGATGCTGGTATTGTACAAAAGATGACTCCAAATGGTCAGTCAACTCGATTCAAGGCCCTAGTTGCAGCTGGAAATGAAAACGGTTGGCTAGGTATTGGTAGGGGAAAATCAAAACAAATGAGAGTTGCAATTGAAAAAGCTACTACCGCAGCGTATCTTAACGTAAGTCCTGTAAAACTAGGATGTGGTAGCTGGGAGTGTAGATGTGATCAAAAACATTCTGTTCCATTTAAGGTTAGGGGAAGAGGTGGAAGTGTTACAATTGAAATCTTGCCTGCACCAAGAGGACTTGGATTAGTTGCTGGTGGAAAAATCAGAAATCTATTGAGACTTGCTGGACTCAAAGACGCATGGACTACAGCAAAGGGTTCTACTTCAACAATGAATTCAACTTCAAAGGCTCTGTTAAACTGTCTTAGTCAAACATTTAGTCACGGATGAAAAAAATGGCACAAGCTTTTTTGGTTCTAAGAATTAAGGGACAAGCGGATGTTCCTTACTGGGCAACAACCACTATGAAGCTTCTAAATTTAGAAAAGAAATTCCGCGCCACAATTCTTCCAGCTAAAGAAAATACGTTGGGGATGTTAAAAAAAATTCAGCATTATGTTTCTTGGCAAGAAATTGATATTTCGATTACGAAGGAATTGCTAGACAAAAAAGGTAGAAAAGCCGGTTACAAAAAAATTACTTCTGAAGACCTTTCTGAGATTGGTTTTAAGACTATGGATGAACTTGCATCTTCACTTGCTGAAAGCAAGTCCACACTATCAAAACTAAAACCATTAAAACCTTGGTTTGCCATGGCTCCTCCAAAACAGGGATTCAAGCGAAGTACCAAAAAATTGTATGGTCAAAAAGGCGTTTTAGGACACAACAAAGAACTTATCACCATAGTTAGGAGAATGATGTAAATTGCCAACTAGACTGCGAAAAATACGAAAGTATCGAGGTTCAAGAACTGTTGGTTGGGGCCAAGTTGCAGGACACAGAGCTAGCGGTCACAAAGGAGGACTAGGTAAAGCAGGAATGTTGAAGCATCATTTTAGCACAATGTTAAAGGATTTTCCAGATCATTTCGGTCATGATTCTACTCACCCACCTCACCCAAATATTATAAAAAAATGGACTAGTGTTAGAGACCTAGATGATCTGTTTGCAAAATCTGGACTAAAGGAAGGAGAAAAAAAAGTTCTTGATCTTGACAAACTAGGATATTCTAAACTTCTAGGCGGCGGTCAAGTAAAAAATGCATACACCGTTAATATCAAACAATCAACTAAATCAGCACAAGAAAAAGTAAAGCAAGCTGGGGGCGAGGTGTTAGTAAATCATGGCTGAAGGCACCCTTACCACTCTTCTTAGAAAGGTAGTTGCAAAAGCTGAACCATATCTTCCACAGGTTCCTAAACCCAAAAAGAAACTAACCCTGCAAAAACGACTTTTGTGGTGTGGAGGAATTCTCCTCATTTACATGGTAATGGGACAGACTCCACTGTTTGGTGCATCTGTTCCAGAGTTTGACTTTCTTGCTTTTGCAAGAGTAATTTTTGCATCCCAACAAGGAACTCTAGTTGAGCTAGGTATTGGACCAATAGTTACAGCAGGACTCTTAATGCAGTTGTTGCGAGGATCTGACATTTTAAAATTTGATTTTAAAAAACCAGAGGAGAGAGGAATATTCCAAACAGCCACCAAGATGGTAACATACATTGTAATTATTGCAGAGTCTGCCGTTTATGGAATTGCAGTGTATGGTCCTGGAGTCACAGACCCTACTATACTGTATATTCTGATAGGGCAGCTGATGGGCGCATCTATAATTATCATGTTTTTAGATGAGACCATTCAAAAAGGATGGGGACTCGGGAGTGGAATCAGTCTTTTCATTATGGCAGGAGTTACTCAACAAATTCTTTGGAGCTTGTTCAGTCCACTAGCGGCAGGTGACGGATTCTCAATAGGAATTTTCCCATTTATTGGACAATCAGCAATGGCAGGAGACTTGGCTGATGTGTTCTTTAGATATAACCAACTGCCAAGTATATTCGGGCTGTTTCTTACGGCGGGAATTTTGCTCATCTTGGTATATACTCAAGGAATTAAGATTGAGATTCCAATTGTGTCGACAAAATACAGAGGATTTTCGGCAGTATATCCAATCAAACTAATGTACGTTTCAAATATTCCAGTTATCTTAGCATCAGCACTTACAGCAAATGCGGTGTTTATAGGGCAGATGCTGTGGGCAAATCTTAATCCTGCAAATAATAGTGCGATCATGAATTTTCTAGTGCAGTTTGATCCGACGAGTCCCTCAACGCCGATTGGAGGACTTGTCTACTACATCACGCCTCCAAGAGGCCTGGATATTGTTGCATTAGATCCGATGCGTGCAGTTGGTTATGTGATATTTATGATTGCAATTGTAATTGTATTTGGTAAACTTTGGGTGGAGCTAGGAGGTCTTTCTCCAAAAAGTGCTGCAAAGAATTTGCTTGACGCAGATGTACAGGTGCCTGGCTTTAGGCGGTCAAACCAACCTATTGAGGCATTGCTAAATAGATACATTCCATCTGTCACGCTGATTGGTTCGGGAATACTGGGGCTGTTAGCTGGTGTGTCGGATGTTTTAGGTGTGTTTGGTTCTGGAATTGGAATGTTGTTGATGGTTGATATTTTGATTAATTATTACAACCAACTAGTCAAAGAACAGGTAGAAATTGTTATGCCGCGGCTTGGTGCATTGCTTGGAAGGGGTTAGCAAAAAAGTAATTATTGTAGGAATTCCAGGAGTAGGGAAATCTACTTTAGTTACTAAAATTGTTGAAATCCTAAATTCTAGACAAAAAAGTGTTAGTGTGAATAGTTTTGGGTCAATAATGTTTGAAGAGGCTCAAAAAAATGGAATAAAAAATAGGGATGATCTCAGAAAACTTTCAATGGAGGAGCAACATATTCTTCAAAAAAAGGCAGCTGAAAAAATTGCAAAACTTGAAGACGATCTAGTGATCATCGACACTCACACATTCATTATTACTAATGCAGGATTTTATCCTGGACTTCCTCACAATGTTTTAGAAATCATCAAACCATCTAATTTTATCTCAGTTTACGCACGACCTGAAGAAATCTACAATAGAAGAATGAAGGACACTAGTAGGCAACGTGATGTCGTCTCAATTGACAATATTAAAAAAGAGATGGCAATAAGCGACGCAATGCTTTCAAGCTGTGCGGTTTTCTCAGGTTCTCCAATGAAACCAGTTTTTAACACAGAAGGAAAGGTTGAAGAAGCAGCTAACACGGTAATATCTGCAATAGAGATATGATTCCCGAATTTGCTTTTGTATTGCACTTTTTAGACTCTATATTTTTGCAAGGAGACCTTTTTGGAATAAGGGAGGGTCCTCTTGGTAGTGCAGATCCAATAGTCAAAGGAGTACTGGCTTCTACTTTTGGAATTTTAGGAATTTCAATTATGCTTAATTTATTTAATTCTGGAGTTAGAAGAAAGCTCATCGACCGAGTCAAGCTAAAAAGAATTATGAAAGAAACAAAGGCTTGGCAAAAAGAAAGAATGGCTGCATTTCGCTCCAAGGATCAAGAAAGGATTGCTAGCCTTAACAAAA
>BFAR01000132.1 GCA_008974855.1 archaeon MnTg01 | reverse complement strand
GCAGTGATGTTACGGAATAGAATTATTGATATGTTAGAACAAGCTGAAAATGAAACTAATCCAATTCTTCGAAAAAGTTTGTTAACGTATGTTATTGTAGGAGGAGGATTTGCAGGAATTGAAACTGCTGGAGAAGTAATTGATTTTCTGTTAGATGCTAGAAAACATTATCCAAAAATTCAGAAAAAAGATATTCAAGTTATAGTATTAGAAGCACTATCAAGTATTTTACCTGGGTTTAGTGAAAAACTTGCAAGATTTGCAAATGAAAAATTAATTCATAGAGGAATTGATATTAGATTAAAGACAGCAGTTACAAGTTTTGATGGAACAGAAGTAATTGTAAAAAAGTTATCAGATACAACAAAAGATTCTATGGATGAATCTGAATTAAGTTCTATACAAACTAAAACTTTGATTTGGACTGCTGGTGTAAGACCAATTGATACAATAAAAAATTCTATTTTCAAAACTGAGAAAGGAAAAATTATTGTAAATGAATTTTTAGAGGTAATAGACTGGGCAGGAGTTTTTGCAATTGGAGACTGTTGCCAAGTTGTTTCATCTAATGAAAATAAACCACATCCCCCTACTGCACAAGTTGCCGAAGCCCAGGCAAAAACTGCAGCTCACAATTTGTATTCGTTGATCACACAAAAAATGAAGAGAAAATATGATTATAAGTTTAAGGGACAAATGGCAATTATTGGAAAACGAACTGGTATAGCTTCAGTATTTGGAATGAATGTACATGGGTTATTAGCCTGGTGGTTGTGGAGATATTACTATCTTTCAAAAATACCAAAATTTGACAAGAGGTTTAGAGTAATGTTAGATTGGTTTGTAGATTTATTTTTTGATAGAGATATTTCACGATTAAAGTTTTTGAGACGAGAAACTTCCAAGGAATATAGAGAACTTGATGAAGTAGATGATGTTTGGTAGATTCTACTTTCTTAATCTGTAAAAAATGAATGCTGGTACAGCAAAATACATTCCAATATTAAGTAAAATCAAACTAATTCCATATCCAAGCATTTCATTTTCTGAATTGATTTCAACATGATTTAGAATAGATAATGATGAAAGAAGTGGAGTAATAGTTATCTTAACAGCTTCCTTGAAAATAGGATTTTGTCTTTCCCAGTCTGCGATAATAGGACTAAAAGAGTAATAAAATTGGTTAAATGAAGTTAGAAAAGCTCTTCCAGATTCTGTTTTTAACAATACATTATCTCGTGTTTCACGCAATTGTTGGACTTGAGGTGCAAGCTCAGAACCAAATGTAGATGTAGCTATAAGACATCCACCTCCATTTGTTGGATTGGAATCTTCAGAAAGTATTTTAAATGAATTTAATGTTTCATCAAAAAGTTGCAAGTCACTATCAAAATTTTTCTCAGAGTTAACATATGTTATTTGGAAAAATTTTTCGGGAGTTTCTATGATAACTTCCTTGAATTTCACAATTACAATACCAGTACTAGTTGGGAAATTGCTTATACTAGTCATAAGGTGTGCATCTTTTCCTTGTATTTTTGTAAATTCTTCTGAAACAATTTCCAACTGACCAGAATCCATTACTATTTGAAGAGAATTTTTTATTTCATCAATTCGTTCTTCTAAAGTTCTTCCTTCAGATTCTATAACAGAAACATAAATTGATGGATTAAACCCATTTGAAAGTGGTCCTACTGCAGAGACATCTGGTGCGTCAGGTTGTGTTTTTTCTGGTTCTTGAACTAACCACCCAGTTGGGAAAGTAGTTGAAAATCCAAATTTGTCATTAGAATACTTTTCAGAAATTGGTGGGGGTTTAGCAACCGACTGTGTAATTCTTTCAGGATCACCTAATTCTAATAGATTAGAAACTTCAGAACGTGAAACAACTTCAGCTCTTTGGATTTCTGCTGCAGTTATATTTCCTGGAATCGTGGCACCTTTCTCTGTATTTGATATTTCTGGATGTATTTTAGCAGGAGTTGTTATATTCGCTATTATGTCAAGCGTGTCATAACTCTCTTGTGTGACTATACGACCAAACACCGTATACTGGCCATCAAGAAAATTCGAATCTTTATGAATAATAAAAAATTGTGAACCTGCACTATTTGGATCAGTAGATCTTGCCATAGAAAGTATTCCCCTGTTGTGTTTAATGTCATTAAATTCTGCATCTATTTTGTATCCGGGATCACCTGTACCCCATTGTGTAAAGCTTTCAAAAGCACCAGGTTTTGTGAGTGGATCCCCACCTTGTATCATAAAACCTTCTATAATTCTATGAAAAACAGTTCTATCATAAAATCCTGAGGTTGTTAAATTTTTGAAATTTTCTACATGATTGGGTGAATCATCTGGAAAAAACTCAATAACCAAATCCCCAGATCCGGTATGTAAAATTACTAAATCATCAGATTGAGCAAATGCAGGAGCGATAACAACTACAAGTAAAAATGTAAAGATGGTTAGAGTAAATTTCAATTTCATATTTTTCATTTTTTTAGCTTCAATAAAAGCTATGATAAACATTAGTTTTTATCATTCATCATTCAAGTTTGAATATGGACGTAGAGGAAAGAATTCAAGTTCATATAGTATCTGTTTGGAGAGAATCTAAAAAAATATTTTCTATACATGGGAAAGAGGGTATGTTAATTTTAACAGACAAACACTTGATGTTTGTACATAAGACTGAAGTAAAAATGAGATGGTGGAATGCTGTTACCCAAAGGCAAGTTCTTACATTTTTAAAATCAAAAGATGTCATGATTCAACAAGACGGATACAACGAAGAACAATTAAGAACTGATCTAGAAAATAAAAAAAATATGGAAATAAGGTTTGATGATATTTTGAATATTAGTCATGAAGAAAAAACTTGGGGGGGAGTTTTAATTTTAGAAATCAACCAAGGCGAAAAAAATCATAAATATCAATTTTCTGTTGTACAGGATTGGGTAAAATATCCATTTAAAGATCCCCAAAAATACATGAAGGTTGATTGGTCTTCCTTCGTGCAATACATTAAAGATAGACAAAAAATTACGAATTAAAATTGAGTAAAGTATATGCTGTTGGAGTTGGTCCTGGTTCTTCAGATTATGTTACAAAAACAGTTGAAGAAATAATTAGAAATTCTGATGTTGTGATAGGATACAAATATACTTTAAGAACAATTGAAAATTTTCTTTCTGGAAAAGAAGTTCATGAAATTACAATGAAAACTCAAGAAGATGTATATCAAAAAGTGCAGAAAAATCTAGGAGAAAAAACATTAGTGATACCTTTTACAGGAGATGTGAATTTTTCTGAATCAGAGGTTGTTGATAGATTAATTGAAATTTTCGGTAATGTCAAAATAGTACCTGGGATAAGCTCAATTCAGGTAGCAGCAGCCAAAGCCAGAGTTCCGTTAGATAAATCCAAGGTGATTACAATGCACATTTCGACCTCAATTGAGAGAGAGAAATTTGAGTTACAAAAGGCACTACTTGACGGATCGAGTGTTGTGCTTGTTCCTAGACCATGGCCAAAAGAGCCTACAAAACATTTCATGCCTTCTGAAATTGCGTTTTATTTGAAAAAAAACGGATTTGATACAACGAAATTAAAGGTTCATGTTTTTGAAAATTTGACAACAGAAAA
>BFAR01000131.1 GCA_008974855.1 archaeon MnTg01 | reverse complement strand
CCTCCACCATGAAACGGATCCATGGTTTCAAGAACATTTTTTCTTACCCATAAAACTCCAACACCAGTAGGTCCTAACATCTTATGAGCCGAAAAAGCAAAGAAATCACAGTCTAACTTTTCAAGATCAACTTTCATGTGGGGTACTGACTGTGCACCATCAATCAAAGTCTTAACTCCTGACTTTTTGCATTTGTTAATAATTTCTTCAGTGTTTGTAATTGTTCCAAGTACATTTGACATTTGACTAAACGCAACTAATTTTACTTTGCCTGTTTCAAGATAGGAATCAAGTTGATCTAAAAGTAGCTCTCCGTTATCATCAACACCAATGTATTCTAATTTAGCACCTTTTTCCTTGGCTAAAAGTTGCCATGGAACTATATTGCTATGATGCTCATATTCGGTAGTGACTATGATATCTCCTTCTTGGATATGTTTTCTCCCCCATGCATAGGCCACAAGGTTAATGCCCTCAGTTGTACCACGAACAAAAATTATCTCCTCACGATTTTTTATGTTTAGAAACTTTGCAACTTTGTCTCTTGAAGATTCGTAAGCTTCTGTTGCTTCTTCTGCAAGAGCATATACTGCACGATGAATATTTGCATTGTGATTTGAGTAAAAATCAGTAATTGCGTTAATTACTTGAACTGGTTTTTGAGAAGTTGATGCATTATCCAAATACACCAACGGTTTTCCATCACGAACAGTTCTTTGTAGGATTGGAAAATCTTTTTTAATATTTTCTAAGGATATGCTAGACTGCAAGATTAAACCTCCACGTAAACCTCGTTGTTATCTATTTTAACATTGTATGTTTTGAGTGATTCTTCTGCAGGAAGATTTTGAGGTTTACCAGTGTTTAAATCAAAAACTGACAAGTGTAATGGACATCGAACTCCCTCTTCGCTTAGTATTCCTGTTGAAAGATCAGATTCTTCATGAGTACAAATTCTGTCTGTTGCAAAAATTTTTCCATCAAGGTTAGCTAAAAGAATTTTTTTATCATCATGATCAAAACTATACAACTCTCCACTTCCAACCTTATCGGTATCACAAGCTTTTACCCAGTTACCCAAATGTATCACCGATACTTGTAATGTTGTTCGATTTCGGCGTTCTCATCATATCTTGT
Source organism: archaeon MnTg01 (assembly GCA_008974855.1). Lineage (GTDB taxonomy): Archaea > Thermoproteota > Nitrososphaeria > Nitrososphaerales > Nitrosopumilaceae > CSP1-1. The sequence continues at coordinate 3,460 of BFAR01000131.1, read as the reverse complement.
TTCTTCTACCTCAACTAATGCTTTAAGCTGTTCATCATTTTTAATACTCATATCATGTCCCTTCCATTTTGATTCGATAAGATATGCTATCCAAGCTCTTACTTGGTATGACATTGTTCTTGATAGTGGTTCCAAAAATCCTTCTACAATAATTCTTTCAGATTCTCCTCTGCTTAGACACCTAGTTTGAAGATAAAATATCTGCTCTTCATCTATTTGAGCAACAGATGCTGAATGTGTAGCTTTAACATCATTAGTAAATATCTCAAGTCCTGGAATTGACTCTGATTTTGCACCCTTGTCTAATAAAATAGAACGACCAGAGAGATATGAGTTTGATTTACTTGCATGTTCTTTAATACGTATCATTCCTTTGAAAAGGGATTTGGAGTTGTCTTTTAGGATTGATTTTTCGATCACTTTACCTTCGGTAGCAGGTTTTTCATGAGTAACATTAGTGGTAAGGTCAAATGATTGATCATTATTTCCAAAAACTACTTCAGAATCATTTACAGTAGCACCTGTACCATTTAGATAGTATTCAACTCTATATCGAGATAGTATTGCACCAAACAAACCCAAATACCAATTAATTTTTCCGTCTTGAGCAATGTCAGATTTTCTAGTAGAAAAGTTGACAGCGCTATTATCCATTACTTGTAAAGTTGTTCCATCTAGTTGACTATTTTGTCCTACACTTACATTAAGCAACTCAAGATATGCTTGTTGATGAGAGCATTTTGGCGCATACAATTCTTGGACAATACTTGCTTTACTGCTTTCCTCTGAAACAATTACATTACGAGATATTGTTGATGTACCATCAATTGAAAGTGAAGAAACAATATGAATTGGTTTTTCTAAGATTAAGTTTCTAGGAATATGAATAAATATTCCAGAGTTAAATGCTGCATTGTTTAATGCAGTGTATTTGTCTTCATTAGAGTTTGTTGATTCTAAAGTTTTTTGAATAATGTCGCTATGATTTTTTAGTGCATCATCAATTGATGAAATTACTAATCCCTTTTTTTGAAATTCATCAGGTAGATTTATTTTGTGAATGTTAGAGCCAATTTGAACAATAGAGATTTCATTTTCAAGTTCTTGTAATCTATTCGTAAGAAAATCTGGAACGGATTTATCAGAATTAATTGCTAATGAAACCTGTTCTGGATCCATTCTTTTGGCATCAGTATACTTGTTGTAAAGTGGAGATGTTTCTAATGGAAGGGCTTGATATATGCTAAGAGAATTTTTTCTATATTCTTTGAGCCAACCTGGTTCGTTTTTTGATGAGGATATTTCATCTATGTGGCTAGAACTAATTGTAGATAAGGCAAGGTTTTGCATAGTTAATCATAATGTGTAACCAGAAGTGATTAACCTACTGAACCATCCATCTCTAGTTTGATTAATCGGTTCAGTTCTACGGCATATTCCATTGGAAGTTCTTTTGTGAAAGGTTCCATGAATCCATTTACGATTAATGTTAGTGCCTCTTCTTCAGAAAATCCTCGAGTCATGAGGTAGAAGATTTGTTCATCGCCTATTTTACCAACTGTTGCTTCGTGGGTAACGGTGGCATCTTCTTGGTTAATCTCCATATATGGATAAGTATCTGTTTTTGATGTATCATCTAATAGTAATGCATCACATCTTACTGTAGCTTTGACATTTGTTGCACCTTTTGCAACGGTTAGTAATCCTCTGTAAGTAGAACGACCATTTAAGCGACTAACTGATTTTGATGTAACTTTTGATGTTGTGTTAGGAGCTAGATGTATCATCTTTGCGCCGGTGTCTTGATGTTGGTTCTTTCCTGCAAATGCAATTGATAGAGTTTCACCGTATGCTCTCTCGCCCATGAGATAAATTCCTGGATATTTCATTGTAAGTTTACTTCCAATGTTTCCATCAATCCATTCAACGTGGGCACCTTCATATGCATAAGCACGTTTTGTAACAAGATTGTATACATCGTTACTCCAGTTCTGAATTGTTGTGTACCTTAGTTTTGCATCCTTGTGTGCAACTAATTCTACAACTGCACAATGAAGTGATTCTGATGAATAAACAGGTGCGGTACATCCTTCAATGTAATGTACTTCAGATCCCTCATCAGCAATGATAAGAGTTCTTTCAAACTGTCCAATGTTTTCTGCGTTAATTCTAAAGTAAGCTTGTAGTGGCATGTCAACTTTGACACCAGGTGGTATGTAGATAAATGAACCTCCACTCCAGACAGCACTGTTTAGTGCTGCAAACTTGTTATCTTCTGGAGGAATAATTTTAGCAAAGTATTTTTTAAAAATTTCAGGTTGTTCTTTGAGAGCACTGTCAGTGTCTAAGAAAAGTACTCCTTGTTTTTCCAAGTCTTCTCTTAAACTGTGATAAACTACTTCTGATTCATATTGTGCGCCAACTCCTGCAAGGAATTTTTTCTCAGCTTCTGGAATTCCTAGTTTATCAAAGGTATTTCTGATATTTTCTGGAACATCATCCCAGCTTTTCTCAGTTTTATCAGAAGCTTTTGCATAATAAAAGATATTTTGAAAATTAATTTTGCTAAGATCACCACCCCATGTTGGCATTGGTTTTTTCATAAAGATCTCATATGATCTAAGTCTAAAATCAAGCATCCATTGTGGTTCGTCTTTCAGTTTACTGATGCTCTTTACAACATCTCTTGACAGACCTTTTTTACTTAGATGAACATAGAGTTCAGTTGAATCTTTAAAATCATATTTTGAATAATCCATGTCAAGATTTTCAGTAGTCATGCGAAAAATAACACCGTTATGATATTAATAGCTTCTTCCACTATTACTACTTGTAGATCGGAGTAGGTAAAGCTAAATGAAGTTCAACTAGTAGGCTAAGCTAACGAAAAAATATTTTTAATTGTTTGAAAAGCTCCTGGAACTGTATGAACGTCTGCAATAGTGTTTTTTACATTAAGTTTGTTTAGTTCTTCAGCAGTAAATGGGCCAATAGAAACAATTTTTGTTTTCTGTAAATTGTTAATTAGTGTTACATCGTTATAATCATTTTTCATTATTTCAAAGAATGCCCTTACAGACGATGCACTTGTAAAAACTATTCCATCAACTTTATTTTGTGAGAATAATTGGCGAAACTTGTTCCATTGTGAGGTATCACGAAAGGCACATACATCATAAAGATAGATTTCTTTAACAATAATTCCTATTTTTTCTAAAAGATTCTTGAGAAATGGTGTTGATGCACCACTTCGTGGTACAATTACTTTTTTTCCAACTGCATTTAATCTAGTAAATACTTCCCCTATTCCTACAGATGAGTATCGGTTTGGCATGTGAGCAACCTTAATTCCTTCTGATTCTAATGCTGTCTTAGTCTTTGGACCTACTGCAATCACTATAGTGTTTGCAACTGAAAGCTGTAGTTTTTCATACATTGAAATTTTTTTTGCAGAATCAAA
>BFAR01000130.1 GCA_008974855.1 archaeon MnTg01 | reverse complement strand
CTTAACGAGTCAAAATCAGTTATTGAAAATATATCTGAAACTTCAGAAATAAAAATAAAGCCTAAATTTTCAACATCTGTTGGAGTAAGAATTGGAAGACCAGAAAAGGCAGCTCCAAGACAAATGAAACCACCAGTTCACACACTTTTTCCAATAGGAGATAAAGGTGGTCCTACTCGTGATTTACTAAAAGCCTCAAAGACTGAGAAATTTTTTTCTAATATTTCGAATCGATTTTGCAAAAAATGTAATGAACCTTCAATAGGAATTATCTGCCAGAAATGTAAGACAAAAACAAAAATCATTTACAATTGTCGTATTTGTAGAGCAAAGCTAGACTCCTCTTTCTGTCCAAAATGTAAAAAAAACACTTTCGCGTATTCTTATCAACTTTTTCCATTAAAAGATAAACTCATGATGGCGCAAGAACGGATTGGAATCCGTGCGCACGAACCATTCAAGGGAGTTAAAGAATTAATCAATCAAGAAAAAGTTTCTGAACCACTTGAAAAAGGACTAATCAGACAAAGCTTAGATTTGACAGTATTCAAAGACGGCACTGTAAGATTTGACGCAACAAACTCTCCTCTAACACACTTTAAACCATCCTGGATTGGAACATCTATTGAAAAACTCAAAGAATTGGGATACACACATGATGTAAATGAATCTCCTCTTACTAACAATGATCAAATAATAGAATTGAGAATACAGGATGTTATCATACCGTATAACAGCGGGAATTATCTTGTAAACGTATGCAAATACATCGATATTCAATTAGAGAAATTTTATGAGAAATCAAAATTTTATGATGTAAAAAACACTGATGATCTTGTTGGTCATTTAATTATTGGTTTAGCTCCACATACATCAGTTGGAATTGTTGGAAGAATTATTGGTTTTGCAGAAACACACGTTTGTTTTGCTACACCAATATGGCATTCAGCAAAAAGACGAGATGCAGATGGCGATGCCGATTCCATAATGTTATTGATGGATAGTTTACTAAATTTTTCAAGACAATTTCTTTCAGATAAAATTGGTGGACTTATGGATGCTCCTTTACTAATTCAACCATCTGTTCTTCCACATGAATCTCAGCCTCAAGCACATAACTTTGAAGTTATGAAACATTTACCACTATCATTTTTTGAGGCAACTCTTCAAAAACAACAAGCAGCTGATGTAACCAGTATTGAGACAGTTAAATCAAGATTAGAAACTAAAGCAGCATTTTCTGGATATGATTTCACTCACAGAACTACCACTCTTACTACATCAAGATCTAGAAGTGCATACTCTACCCTTGGTTCAATGCTTGATAAGCTAGATTTGCAGATTCGAAATGCAGATCTTATTAATGCAGTTGACACAAAAGAAATCGTTTCATATGTTATTACGACTCATCTTGTTCCGGATATAATGGGAAATCTTAGGGCTTATGGTCGTCAAAGCTTTAGGTGCACTGCATGTGGTAAAAGCTATAGGCGAATACCTCTTTTACAACATTGCACCTGTGGAAATAAATTAATTCAAACCATAACAAGGGGCTCAGTTGTAAAATATCTTAAACTTGCAAAAAGATTAGTTAAAAAATACGAGGTAGGTGCATATCTTACAGGACGGATAGATACTCTTTCTGATGAAATAGATCTAGTCTTTGGAAAAGATAAAGGAGATCAATTACTTCTTACAGATTATGTAAACTAAATGGCTAATGCTCTCACTGGCGAACCAGTAGCATCTTTAAGTTTCAAAGGTAAAACAATCAACTTAAAATGAATATCAGAAATTTTTTCGAGACCACATAGATTTTCCACAATCAATACGTTATTTTTTGAAAATATATGATGAACAGAAAATCTTCCATCGGTTCCTATATCAATACTTGGTGAATCAATTCCCACTAAATTGATATTTTTGGAAATCAAATATTTTGCTGCAGAAGAGGATAAGCCAGGATTATTTTTAAAAAAATATTTTTTTTCCAAGTTTTTTTGCCAACCTGTAAAAAAAATAACTGTGGAATTATTTTTTATCAGCTCGTATTTTTTTTCAAAATTAATAATATCAGTTTTCGTAATTAGTTGATTGTAACCTTTTGGTATTTTTATCAGAATAGCATCTGAAATAAATCTTGACGGAGAAATTTGATGAATTTTACTTCCTTTATCAAAAAAATGGAAAGGAGCATCTAGGTGAGTTCCTGTGTGAGAACTTAGAAAAAGTAATTCAAGATTGTATCCTTCAGTTTTAATTTTAGACCACGGAATAAAATGGGGTTTTGGTGAACCTGGAAAGATTGGCATGTTTTCAGATATGGTAAGTGTTAGATCAATTGGCTCCACGCAGAAAAATATTCTAACTGTTTAATCAGTTTTGATACTTTGATGAAAGGTTAAATATTGTCTACTGAAATTCTGAATGTGCCTACAGCTTATGTTTTATTAAATTCAGATTTAGGTTCTGACGAATCAATTATTTCTAAAGTTAAAGGAATCCTAGATAACGAAGAAAACATCAAGTATGAGATTCAGGGCGTGTACGGAGTTTATGATATAGTATTGAAAATATCCTCAGGAAATACTGAAAATCTTAGATCAGTAATAACTAATAAAATTCGAAAGATTGACAAGGTTCAATCAACTCTTACAATGATGGTAATTCAAGAACAAGAAAAATCATAATTTTTTAATCTCATCTACAACTTTTTGAATTTCTACCTCAGAATTAAAAAAATGCGGGGATGCTCTAACTATTTTTTTATCTCTAATTTCACGAACAGCAAGAACTATTTTTTTCTTTTCAAGTCTTTCAACTACTTGTTGTGGTTCTTGTCCTTCTAAAGAAAAAGAAACAATACTTGTTCTTCCTGATTCCTCCTCTGGTCCATAAAAAGAAACTCCAGATATTTTAGATAATTCTTCACGCATTATATTGGATAGCTTCATTATTTTACTACGTATACTATTCAACCCAAATTGTAACATATAGTTAATTGAAGCCTCTAATCCGACAAAACCAACATAATTTCGAAATCCTGTTTGAAACTTATCTGGAATATCTTTGTAAGCCAATTTCGTATCGTCATATATCATAGCTGATTCTCCTCCTACAGAATTAGGTTCAAGTAATTTACTAGATTCTTTTTTACAATAAAAAATTCCAGTACCCATTGGTCCACATAACCATTTCGACCCATTAAATGACATAAAATCACTTTTGGTTTTTTTAAAATCATATTCTCCAAAACATCCAACAGTTTGAGCAGTATCTAAAAAGAACGGAACATTCTTTTTTTCAAGATATTCTCCAACTTCTTCTACTGGAAGAATCGCTCCTGTATTATACAAAGCATGACTCAATACTACACATTTTGTATTTGAATCAACAAAATTATGAAGTTCCTTGATATCAAAAAACCCACTTTGATCTATCTTTAAATTTTTTAATGAAATCTTTTTTGATAAACGTAACCATGGATAATAATTTGCATGATGTTCATGGTCCATACCTCTAATTATTACATTAGATTTAGAATCTAAAGACAGACCAGTTGAAACCAAATTAACTCCATCCGTTGTACTTTGAGTAAAAATGATTTCTTCAGATTTACAATGTATTAAGTCAGCAATACTTTTCCTAATTCGAATAAGTTTTTCTTTCAAAAACTGTTCTGAATCAATTGAATCTGGTCCTATGGAACTATAATTAACTAAAAAATCACTCATTGCCTTTATACTGGAAAAAGGCATTAAAGACACTGAAGCATTATTCAAATAGATTTTTCCATTTTGGGGTAGTTCTTTCGAGAAATCAATTGAATCCAAATTCATTCTTATATCAGATTATGACTCGTTTTGTGTTGGATAAAAATCCTAAGAAAAATCTTACAGATTTTAAGGAATTTTTGGAATTAAACACATTAAATTTAATCATGCATTCAGACCCTTTTTTGAAAACAAATTTCATAATCAAGATAATTTCTACAACAAATAATCCTGTTATTTTTCTAGATTTTGATCTATTATTTAGTGGGTATATCTCCTCACATATCATTCCACAAAGTCAGAACCTGACTTTATACCAGCCTACTAGAAAAAATTGGCTAGAAATAATCAAAACAATTTTGCTTAATCTTTCTGAGAGAAAATCTATACTAATCATTGATTCGTTAAATGGATTATTTAATATGTATTCTGATAAAAAAAATGCAGGAAGATTAGTTAACAGCTTCGTCATGCTTTTTTCTAGTATTGCAAAAATGTCTGATTCTCATGTGTTAATTTCGGGAATGACTAGGAAAAAAAATGGTGAGGATTGGGTTTTGTCAATTATTGGCAGACATGTTTTTCGAACAAAAAAAATGAATGCAATTTATCTAGAAAAAATAAACTCAAGTTTTATCGCTAATTTTTTAGACGAAAAAACTCATCCAATTAAATCATTCAAAATACCTATTCAATCAGAACTAATCTAAATCCATTCAATACGAATAATTTGTGATTCTAATATTATAGAATGAGCTCTTTGCGATCTAATTTTGAAACACTGTTATGAATTTTCTAACGGCGTTATAACCTGCATTTTTTGAGCAAGTTATATTAAGATCAGAAAGCTAGAATTTATCATAATGCCAGTAGCAATACTTCCTGACATCAGTGAACAAATGTGTATTGGATGCGCACTTTGCGTTGAAATTTGCACAACTTTGGGACCAGATGTTCTTAGAGTAAAACCAGTCGAAGGCTGGAAAAGAGGTAAGGCTTTTGTCTTTTATCCTGAAAGATGCATCTCTGATGGTGCATGTATTGGAGTTTGTCCAACAAAGGCAATCTTTTGGATGAGACCAATGGACTTTACAGTAGGACAACCAGTAGCACTCTACAAAAACTCAGTCTTCGTTAAAGGTTGGACTGAACTAATCGATTAAAAGTTCACCCACTTTTTAATTTCTTTTTTATTAGAATTTTCATAAAAATACTTTTTTTCGCTGTGTAAATATATGGATGGCCCAAACTTCATTTTATGAGCAAACCAGGAAATTTCTGGCGTAAAATACATGGTAAGGTTACAAAAAAACCCACAAATTTTTCATGGTTGATAGATAATAAATTAGCTGGATGTGGAATGCCGACAAGTGTTAATGAAGTAAATTGGGTTTTAGAACAAGGAGTTAAATCAATTGTAACTATGACTGAAAACGCTTTACCTGAATCTTGGATAAAAGATACTAAATATCTTCATGTTCCAACTGAAGATCTTAATGCCCCTGACATTGACAAAATTGAAGATGCAGTTGATTTTATTCATGAAAGAATAACTAACAATGATCCTGTTATGGTTCACTGTGCTGCAGGTATTGGAAGAACTGGAACTATTCTTGCATGTTATTTAATAAAATACGAAAAATATTCTGCAAAAAAAGCTATTGAAAAAGTAAGAAGAGAAAGACCTGGCTCAATTCAATCTGAACGCCAAGAACTTGTAGTTGGATTATATGCGAAACATGTACGTTAGGTGATTATTCCGGAATAGCCTGAGTAACTAGTTTACCATCTTTGATTTTGATAAACATGAATCTATTGTCTTTGAAGATTAAGGTTATGCCACCTTCTTTGTCTGGGTCTTCTACTTCTAGTAATTCCTGTCCTCTAAGTCCATCATATTTTGCCATGTTTTTTCATCCAAAATTACCACTTATATCCTCATTGATTTTGATTTCAATTTCCTTTGCATGAGATTTTGTACTGAAAGGTTCAGTATAATCATGTTTTTGCCATGACACATATGCTTCTGCTCCAATAGTATGATTGCCCTTTCCAAGATCTGATGCATTGAATGTCATCTTCTCATCAAAATCAAACAATTCTTGTCTTACTTCTTCTTCTGTAAGTCTGATAAACGGTTCAAAATTTTTTGCAACTTGAACCCAAATCCTTTTTTCCTTCATGGGATTTACCAGCTTTGGATTCCGAGTCCAAAAAATCGATGCTTTTCTGTAGGTATCTACAGGTTTTCCTAATTCATGTTTTCTTATACCTACGGTGTGAAGTTTTACTCCATACTTCAACTTGAATAAATTATCATTTTTGTTATAGGCCTTGGTCCAATTTTTCTCCGTAAAGGCCTTACGCAATTCACCTTGTATTGTAAACTTTACATCAATTGTAACTATATCATCAGACGAAAATTCATCCTTCTTCTTTTCCAAACTGATATCTGAAATGTTATTCATTTCCATATGACCAATCGCTCATAATGATTTATATCTACAATAAGTTCCTTTTCGAATACTATGGATGCACAGATAATGAAATCTTCTTCAAAGGAGGTTAATCTTTCTATCAAAGAATCTGATATTGGAACATTGTACATTGTTCAACATGAGCTGTTAAAAGAAAAAGATATTGGTTTTGCGGGATTAATTATCAAGCACCCACTTACTAATGAATGCTGGATGCGAGTAAATTCAACTAAAAAAGATCCATTAAAAGAAATAACAAATGCAACAGAAACAGCAATTAAATCTGTTGATGAATTAAAAAAATTATTTAAATCTAAAATTAAGGTAAATTAAATGAAGTTTTGCCCCAAGTGTGAGGTACGACTAAAAAAGAGCAACACTACTTCTGCTATTTGTCCAAAATGTGGATATTCTGAAAGTACTACTAAAGAAACTAAAAAAGAAACAAAAGAAGAAAAAAAAGAAGAACTATCTAAATTAAATATAGTTGAAGGGGATGAGGGTAAAGAAACTTTATCAACAATTAAAATTGATTGTGAAAAATGTGGGAATAATGAGGCAGTATGGTGGATGTTACAAACTCGTAGTGCTGATGAGCCTACTACGCAATTTTATAGATGTACAAAATGTCGTCATACTTGGCGAAACTACGCATAATGTTAAATTGAACAATTTAGAGTAGTGATTAACTTTGGTATTCTCAGCTAAAACGAATGGTTCTGATGATCTTAAAGCAATAATTTCTGCGATTTCTACATTAGTTGAAGAAGCAACTTTTGTCTCAAATGCTGAAGGGATTACATTTAGGGGCATGGATCCTTCTCATGTTGCATTAATTGATATATCTTGGCCTAACTCAGCTTTTGAAAAATATGAGTGTGATAGTGATACTAAATTTGGAGTTAGAGTTGATGAATTTTCAAAACTAATCAAAAGGGCAGAAAAGAAAGATAGTATAGAACTTAGTATTTCTGAAGATAATCTACTTTTAGTAACTATAG